>DRJJ01000038.1 GCA_011052255.1 Gammaproteobacteria bacterium
CCTGGAGCTGTCTGTAGAAGATCCGCAAGACATGGCGCGCCATATACGCCATGCCGGCGCGATCTTCATGGGCCGCTATACGGCAGAGGCACTCGGCGACTACTGCGCCGGCCCCAACCACGTATTGCCTACCTCACGTACAGCACGATTTTCATCACCGCTGGGCGTATACGATTTTCAGAAACGTAGCAGTATTATCATGTGCTCGGCAGACAGCGCCTCCACCTTAGGCAAAACGGCTTCGGTACTGGCTCGAGGTGAAAGTCTCACTGCCCATGCACGTTCAGCCGAATATCGTATAAAAAATAAGCGCAAGCCCGGATAAGTTTCAGAGATATACCATGAGCAACAACACCGATAGCATCATCCAGCAGTGGGTACGCCCGGAAATTAGCAGCCTGTCCGCCTATCATGTCACCGACCCGGCTGACTGCATAAAACTGGATGCAATGGAAAACCCGTATGGCTGGCCCGATGAAATGGTCAGCGACTGGCAACAGTTACTCAGCAGCGCAAGACTGAACCGTTATCCGGACCCCGGCGCCGAAGCGCTGGTACATATTATTCGTACGGCATTTGCCATACCCGAGGACATGGGCTTGTTACTGGGCAATGGCTCGGATGAAATCATCCAGATGTTAATGATGACCATCGCAGGCAGTGGCCGCTGTGTCCTGGCCCCCGAACCCGCCTTCGTCATGTACGAAATGGTCTCGCGTTTCACGGGCACAGAGTTTATCGGCATCCCGTTGCAGGATGATTTCAGTCTCAACCTGCCTGCCATGCTCACCTCCATCGAGCAGCACCAGCCAGCGATCATCTTTCTGGCCTACCCGAACAACCCAACCGGCAATCTGTTTCAGCGCGACGAGGTTGAACAGATCATCAAGGCCAGCCCCGGTCTGGTGATACTGGATGAGGCCTACGCGGCTTTTGCATCCGACAGCTTTATGCAAGACCTGGAGCAATACAATAACCTGCTGGTGATGCGTACCGTTTCAAAAATGGGGCTGGCAGGTTTGCGCCTCGGCTACCTCGCTGGCCCGAAAGACTGGATTCGCGAAATAAACAAAGTGCGTATGCCGTATAACATTAATATTTTGACCCAGATTACCGTTGAGTTTGCTTTACGCAACATCGATGTACTAACAGAACAAACCCGTGAATTAACCAGACAACGTAGCCTGCTCGCCAGTGAGCTACAGTCACTGCCAGAGATCACCGTGTACCCGAGTGAAGCAAATTTCATACTGTTTCGCACCTCTGCCGGACAGGCAGACCATATTCACCAGGCGCTGCAGAAACAGCATGTGTTGATCAAAAATCTGTCACCCACCGGAGGCGCACTGGCAGACTGTCTGCGTGTCACGGTGAGTACATCTGAAGAAAATATGCAGTTTATCGATGCGCTGAAAAGCTGCATAAACTAAACCAATCCGCTCAGAATATCAGGTGCCTCCAGGCTTTTCTGTTGCAACACGTTGCAAGTCAGTAAAAACAGACAATTCCCATGGGCGTACTGCCAGTACCATGCCCGTACTATGACGCTGATGTAGCGGCAAACTCGAATCCTCCTCTATCATCGTAGCAACCTCGCGCGACAAACTGTGTAGGCGGCGGCACAACAAGGCCTGTGATTCCTTTGATAGCAAGCCACTGGCAAATACCCTGAACGCATTATCGGCAGCGAAGGTCGATGCAAAAAATTCATTCTGTATACGCTCTTCGTAGAAACGCTCGATTGGTCCGCCGGGTATCCACTGAAAGTCATGAGCCACCAGCAGGCGAATACGATTGCCCGGCAGTAATTCAATCAGCCCCAGGCGGTCAAGCCGGGCGAGATGGCGTATCACATCATGCTCACTCAACTGGTAAACCCGTACAATTTCATCGAGCGACCAGTGACTGCGCACACAGACGGCAATCAGCAGCATCTGTAAATCGGTCACTAGCTCGTTCTCCTGATCCGCTGTCAGTCGTGTGACACGATATTGTGATTCATCAAGCTGATGCACCAGATCACTCAGGTTCATATGCGCCAGCTCACATACCTGCTCGAGACGATCCAGCGTGAAATGCCCGCTGGCAAACATACGTTTAATACTCGCCTGGCTCAGTGCCAGTCCCTTTGCAACGTCCGCATAGGTAAGGCCATTCGCCTTGAGATTACGTTTAAGTAGCTGAATCAATTCAGTCGATTGTGGCATAGCCGTGCCGCCTGTTCTGTGCGTATTAACGTATAGTATCATTATGAGATACTTTATGTTCAGTATATTGCTACATTCAACATGATAGTTTATTTATCAGCGACTATCGTCCAGACTTACTCCCGTAGACAACAATCCAGCATGAGGAATGAAAAATGATCAGAAAAACCTTAACAGCACTTGCATTCATCATCAGCGCCATACTGGTTCAACCGGTCATGGCTGGTGGCTCTGTTCAACATAGTGGTAACTCGATTACCCACTCCGCACAGGCAATAGGTAATGCCGGACAAGCCGGATTCAAATTATCCGCCGGTGTTGTTGCCGTACCGCTGGCCATAGTCGGCGGGGTAGGTACTGCCAGTGCGGCAGCCAGTGAAGACCTCTGGGAAATAGCCCATGCAGACGGTGAAGTAGCATTACCTGTGACTGACGAGATCGTCACCGCAGGGCCGAACCCGGCAGCAGCCATGCAACAGGGGGCAGCGCAATGATTTCCTCTTTATTGAGAATTAGATTGGCAGAAGCCGTACTGGTCGTCCTGGTCGCATTGCTTATGCTGGGCCAGGCCGAGGCCGGTAGCCGGCAATATGAAGCCAGTGCCTCAAAATTTGAAATGGCCGAACTGCTGGCCTTCTCAAAAAAAGTCGAGAATGCTGCCGCAAAAAAAGGAGCGAGGGTATTCATCCTCGCCCGCCAGGGCAGGCCTGCATCTGAATTACCCAAAGGCATCACCTATACACACGTTGCAATTGCCGTGTATTCAAGCATCCGTACAGGAGATGGTCGTACCGTACCGGGCTATGCCATTTACAACCTGTACCAGGATGAAAATGACCAGGGTCGCAGCCATCTGGTGGTTGATTACCCGGTAGATTATTTTGCCGGGGCCTACACGCTTAAAACCAGCATTATTATCCCGACCGTGGCTATGCAAAAACGTCTGTTGAAAATTATAGCCTCAGGTGCCTATAAAAACCTGCATAACCCAAACTACTCGGTACTCGCGAATCCGGGTGATCTGAAATACCAGAACTGCACAGAGTTTGTCCTGGATGTGATTCAGGCGGCAATCTACAACACTGTAGACAAGGAAGTAATCAAGGCCAATACACGCGCATATTTTACCGCACAGGACATCAATATCAGCCCGTTAAAACTGTTGTTCGGGTCAATGTTCGTACCCGATGTCAAACTCGGTGACCAGGGTGAGCAAATAATTACCGCTACGTTCACAACCATCGAAGCCTACATGCAGAAGTATGGACTGACTAAAGAAATTATCACCCTGAAGGTGGATCCTGCCAGGCTGGATATCTAACCCAACACTACATGGATAATAATAATGAGAAAATTCTTTTTACCAAAAGGTAAAAATAATCGTTAAAAGAAGCCAACTGATCAAGGATGAAGATATTACCCTGGCATTTCGGTTGCTAAATAGCTCATGGACCGAAAACAAGCCTTTTATAGAACTAACATATGATGAATTTCTTAAAAAGACAGGCCATAGAATGAGCCAATATTTTCCGTATAGTGAAGCCAAAAAAATGTTGCTTAAGCCTCTGAAAACCGGAAGCACACTGAATGGCTGGCTACTGTCGTGGATTGCTTTGGCCATAAAATGACTCTATCCCACGCCTGTCTGAATGGGACATTCCTCAGCGCATGCCTTTGTATGTTACTGTAAGTCGTAACCAAGCATAGTAATTCACGGCATACACCCTGCGTCATATTAAACACTACAGTATTCGAAATAATGACCAACAAGCAACTGAACCATAAACACCATCAGTCAAGTCACACAAAGTATCCGGTCTGTTTGCTTGCTCATAACATAGACTTACCTGGAAATGTAGGCAGTTTATTCAGAATTGCTGACGCACTTGGGGTAGAGCGAATATTTTTATCCGGCACAAGCCCCGTTCCACCGAATGACAAAATAAAGAGAACATCAAGATCAACAGAAAAATATGTGCCATATGATTATGAGGAAAAACCGCTTGAGCTTATTAAACGACTCAAATCTGCTGGATATACCATTATCAGCCTTGAAATTACCTCATCCAGCATGGATATACGCGATTTGTCTCTTTCGAGAAACGAAAAAACGTGTCTCATCCTGGGGTCTGAAAGTGAAGGTGTATGCCAGAGTTTGCTTGACGTCTCTGACAAAACAATTCATATTCCAATGCAGGGAAAAAATTCGTCTATGAATATTGTTACAGCGTGCACAATCGCGGTTTTTGACATTACCAGAAATTATAATCTACAAACAAAGGTCGTTCAATTTAAAAACAGCCCTATGGATTTGTAATGCTGCCCGAACGAACTCCTTCTTGACATTACACAGAGAGAAGATAGTGCAAAAAGTTATATTGTATATTACCGTAACAACAGCTTTTTTTCTGGCTGGATGCGGTGCCAATGAAGTGATTACCGGAAATACCTATACGCGCCAGGAATTCAAAAAAATGACATACTGCATCGGGATGTCAGATACCGCCATGTATGCTGCTACCAGTAAGTTAAAAGGTGTCCCTATGGACCAGGTAACCAGTTATTATGCCACCAAGGAAGGATTTCATATGAATATTGCAACAGTAGAAGAAGTCTACAGTGAAACATTCACTTCTGTATGGGATTATACCATTTTATTCTTTGAAGGCTGCTCACTGAAATTCGCAAAAATAGATGCCAAACGCATTGGCCCAGCCAGCCAATGTGCACAAAATAGTATGATTGCGGGGCTCGCACACACCTACAAGTCACTCGGCACCCCTAAAGTAAAGACGTATAAAAACTTTTCTGTATTCAAGAACAAAATGTCAAACAACATCGTTGATGATGTTTATGAGAGTCGTTACGGCCGGGCAGATGTCAAACTGGACGAATGGTCTTCGTGTATGCTGAAGATCACAACGGAGTAGGCATAGCGACAATCTTACTCGCCTGCAACCGTCATCCCGTCCACCAGTATCGAACCACAACGAATACTGCCGCGTGCATCAACATCATTACCCAACTCCTGAATATTCATGAACATGTCACTCAGGTTGCCCGCTATGGTAATCTCGTCGACCGGGTATTGTATTTCACCGCCTTCCACCCAGAAACCTGAGGCGCCGCGTGAGTAGTCTCCTGTCACGTAGTTTATGCCCTGCCCCATCAACTCGGTGACAATCAGGCCGGTGCCCATATTTTTAACCAGTTCTTCAAAATTGTACTGCCCGGGTTCAACGCACATATTATGAACGCCACCCGCGTTGCCCGTAGTTTGCATACCCAGCTTACGCGCAGAGTAGCTATTCAGTATGTAACTGCTCAGAATTCCATCATTGATAATGTCTTTATCTGCTGTTTGCACACCTTCGTTATCAAACGGCGCGCTACCCAGCCCCTGAAGAATATGGGGTCGTTCAGAGATATTTGCAAAATCCGGGAATATCTGCTTGTCCAGTTTATCCAGCAAAAAAGACGACTTCCGGTATAGCCGGCTACCGCGTATCGCGCTACTAAAGTGACCGATAAAACCTCTGGCTAACTCCGGTACATATAAAACTGCCGCGTTACGTGTACCTAGGCGCTTACCGTTCAAACGTCGCACGGTACGCTGTGCAGCGGTTTTACCAATTGATTCTGCCGAGAGTAACTGGTTGCTGTCACGCGCTACGTCATACCAGTAGTCGCGTTGCATGCCCTCTCCATCATCAGCAATCACTGCACAACTGATACTATGACGTGAACCGGCGTAACCGCCAATAAAATCATTACTGTTTCCATAGACCGACAGGCCCTGATAGGTAGACACTGTAGCGCCATCGGAATTAGTGATCCGTTTATCTTCGTCACGAGCCGCTTGCTCGCATGCACTCGCCATTTGTATGGCCTGTTCGGCTTGCAGGTCCCATGGGTGATAAAGATCAAGATCCGGGATATTGCGTGCCAGTATGTCTGTATCAGCCAGTCCTGCGAATTCATCTTTACTGGTATACCGCGCAATACTACAGGCTGCATCTACAGACTCTGTCAGTGCGGCCTTCGACCAGTCGGAAGTACTGGCAGAACCCTTGCTCTGACCGATATATACAGTAACACCCATCCCCCGGTCACGATTAAATTCCAGCGTTTCGACCTCGCCCATGCGAACGCTAACTGACAGACCTTCGCCATAACTGACACTGGCCTCAGCTGCCGTCGCACCACGCTGTTTGGCAAGTGAGAGCACTTCTCTGACCATGGTATTAAGTTGCTCGATGTCCGGCAGGCCGGCATCCCGTTTAGGTGCCAAGTTACTCATAGTTTTGTTCAGTCCTTATTTTGTAATGTATCTGTCTTTGTTCAGGCATGCAGGCCGATAATGTTATACTACTGTTAACATGAATGATGATGAATCCACACACGATAATGAGCTTCCCAGCAAATCTCAGCTAAAACGGGAAGCCGACGCCCTCAAACAGCTGGGTGAAACCATTACCCGGTTTAATCATGACCAGATTGACAGCCTGCCCCTGTCTGAAGATCTGCGGGACGCTATTTTTACTTATCAGCGCATCAAGCAACATGGTGGCCGAAAACGTCAATTGCAGTATATCGGCAAACTGATGCGATCATCTGATTCTGATGCCATCCAGGCCGAGGTAGACAAGCTACTCAATGTATCGGTGCTTGAGACTGCCCGTCTGCATCGCATCGAGTCCCTGCGTGACACCTTGATCCAGCAGGGCGATGCAGCTCTTGGCGAGGTACTGTCAAACTACCCCCAGGCTGATCGCCAACATTTGCGTCAGCTCATACGTAATGCCAACCACGAACTCAAGACCGACAAACCTCCGCGGTCATCACGCGAATTATTCCGATACCTGCGCGATCTGGACGATGCCGCAAAAGGGAACTAGCACCCTAAACATGGGTTCCACCTACCGTTAACCCATCTATCCTCAAGGTCGGCTGCCCTACGCCAACCGGTACACTCTGACCGTCTTTGCCACAGACACCTACACCGGAATCCAGCTCGAGGTCATTGCCTACCATCGAAACGCGTGTGAGCACATCCGGGCCATTACCAATCAGGGTTGCGCCTTTGACTGGCTGCGTGATCTTTCCATTTTCGATCAGGTAAGCCTCGCTGGCAGAAAATACAAATTTGCCAGAAGTAATATCCACCTGTCCACCACCAAAATTAACCGCATACAGCCCCTTGTCTACCGATGCAATGATTTCTGCCGGATCGTCGTCACCGGGCAACATATAGGTATTGGTCATGCGTGGCATCGGGATGTGGGCAAAGGATTCACGCCGGCCATTACCAGTAGATGACTGCTTCATCAAGCCAGCGTTCATTTTGTCCTGCATATAACCTTTCAGAATACCGTTTTCGATCAGCACGGTATTTTGTGCCGGTGTCCCTTCATCGTCTATTGTCAGCGAGCCCCGGCGTTGTGCAATAGTACCATCGTCAACCACAGTACATTTTGTAGTAGCAACCTGTTCACCCACCCGCCCACTGAATGCCGATGTGCCCTTGCGGTTGAAGTCGCCTTCCAGACCATGGCCAATGGCCTCGTGTAGCAGCACACCTGGCCAGCCCGGCCCCAGTACCACGGTCATGCTTCCTGCCGGTGCATCGACCGCATCAAGATTAACCACCGCCTGACGCACCGCCTCACGCGCGTATTCGAATGCTCGCTCATCGGTCTGGAAATATCGATAATCCAGTCTTGCACCGCCACCCGAGGCACCTTGCTCACGTTTGCCTTTATCTTCCACCAGTACGCTCACACTCATGCGCACCAGCGGTCGAACATCACCGGCCAGTGTGCCATCACTGTTCGCTATCAGTATGACTTCATGTGAACCAGACAGGCTGACTATCACCTGAGTAACGCGTGCGTCCTGTTTGCGCGCCTCGGCATCCACCTGGCGCAGCAGTTCGATCTTGGCCTGCTCGTTAATGGAGGCCAATGGATTTTCAACCGAATACAGTGCCGGCGCTGTTTTTTGTTTCCATGCCTGCAGGCTTTGCGAGCGACCATCACGGGCAATGGCCCGGGCCGCTTTCGATGCCTCCAGCAAAGCCGGTAATACTATTTCATCGGAATAGGCAAAGCCGGTTTTCTCGCCACTGACGGCACGTACACCTACTCCCTGGTCGATGTTATGTGAGCCTTCCTTCACGATACCGTCTTCCAGTACCCATGATTCATGCCGGCTTAACTGGAAATACAGGTCTGCACTATCAACTGCGTGCCCCATGACCTGATCCAGCACCTGGTTCAGATCATTATCACCCAGCCCGGTAGGTACCAGAAGTTGCTGACGTGCCAACTCAAGATTATCACTCATGATTTGCGGAGTCCTCGCCGCTCAGGCGCTTAAATTACAATGTAGTCGACGGTGAGATAATACCGGAAAGGTTTCACGCAAACGCAACAAACGCATTCGATCTATTTCAGCAACCACAAAACCCGCGCCGCTGGGCTGACGTGCAACAACCGTACCCCAGGGTTCAACAATCATGCTGTCACCATGCGTTTCACGGCCACTGGCATGATAACCACCCTGTGCCGAAGCTACGATATAACAGAGGTTCTCGATCGCGCGGGCGCGTAGCAGGGTTTCCCAATGCGCCTTACCGGTAATGGCTGTAAAGGCCGCCGGTAACAGAACGATCTCTACGTCCTCATCAATCATGTCGCGAAACAACTCCGGGAAACGCAAATCGTAACATACGGCCAACCCCAGTTTACCAAATGGGCTATCCACTACCACTACCTTGTTACCGGATTCTATGGTTTCGGATTCTGCATATTGCTCATTACTGTCAGTCAGATCAACATCGAACAGGTGTATCTTGTCATAACGGGCAACACGCTCACCCTGATTATCCAGCAACAGGCAGGACGACAGTACTTTGCCGGGCTCGGATGCCTTCAGCGGTATCGTGCCACCAGCCAACCATACATTATGCCGTTGTGCCTGCAGCGACAGGAACTCCTGCAGCGGCCCTGATCCTTCATCTTCAGCCAGTCCGAGTTTATCAGTTTCCTTCAGGCCCATCAGGCCAAAATTTTCGGGCAGGACGATTAATTCAGCCCCGGCAGATGCGGCCTCTCCAATCAGCCGTTCGGCTTCGATAAGATTAGCGTTTACATTGGGGCCTGATGCCATCTGGATGGCTGCCAATTTCGGCATATTTAATATTCCTTCTGCTGTTCAATGTGCAAAAGCACTTGATCAATACGTGTCCCACCGGCCTGTAAATCAATATCTTCCGAAGGCAGGCCCAGGGCCACCAGCCAGTCACGCAATTCTTCAGCCCACAATGAGCCGGATTCCCCTCCCGGGTAATTAATAATCATATGGCTACCCGGCGCTGAACGCCAGTCTGCCACGGCCTGGTACACTGGTTCCATAGACATCAGTTGCAGACCGCTACGCGGGCGTGACCACAGCTCCGCGCTAACAATCCAGTCTGTCGCCACAGCCATCTCGCTTGCCAGAAACAGTGCTATTATCAGGACCATACGCATGACACCAGCATACCACAGTACGCCAGCTGCATATGAATTGATAAAGAAAATTCGCTCGAATAATGCTAGAATTTTTCCAGATTCTTGACTCAACCGTTGACAGGCAGGAAACACCTATGCGTCTACTTGTCGTAATACTTGCAAGCCTGACTATCAGTGCCTGTTCCGATCTGATTATTCGGACTGACTATCAGCCTGGTACTGATTTTAGTGCTTTAAAAACCTATGCATGGCTGCCCGACATGCAGCAAAAGACAGGGAATCCGGCACTTGATAGCAGCCTGCTAAACAACCGAATTCGAAATGCGCTGGAGTACAACATGAGAGCCATTGGTTTTCGTAGCGTCAATCCGGACCAGGCCGATGTGTATCTTACCTATTATCTGACACTTGAATCACGCCTCGAAAGTTTCCCGACCACTACCACATATTATGGTGGCTATAACCATGGTAGATCTTATGGTTATGCGTTGGGTTATGGCAACGAGATACAGGAATTTCAGTACAACACCTTGTACATCGATCTGATTTCACCCACCAGCAAGCAGATTCTCTGGCGAGGCTCTGCCGAATCCTTACTCGAGGATTCCTCAAGCCCTGAACAGCGAGAGCAGCGTGTCAATAAAATAGTGTCTACCATCATGCAAGAGTACCCCCCGGGAAGAGCGCCATCAAAGCAGAAATAGCCAAGCGCTAAAATTCATCGGCTTCC
>DRJJ01000039.1 GCA_011052255.1 Gammaproteobacteria bacterium
CCCGCTATCGCAAAGGTAGCCAGGCCCGCCGCATCGGCAACCAGAAAATAGCGCGGTGGAACAATGATCAGCCTGGCTGCTATAAAAATGATAATGGCACTGACAAGTGAGGCAATAAAAAATATCTGGTCACTGATCCAGAATACATCTCGGTCAAGCAGCATGTCACGCAGTGAGCCACCACCCAGACCGGTCGCAATCGCAATAATAATGACGCCAAACAAATCAAACTGCTTGAAGCCAGCTTTCAGCACACCGGAAGCAGACGAAACAATAACGGCCAGTAATGTTATCCAGAACAGGTTTGCCAGCAGTGAAGAAGTTGGGTCTAATATCATATCAAACAGTCTTCACATATACGGTATCAGCTCATATTATCCAGTATCGCCCGCTTGACCGATTCCAGGTCAGCATCAATAGTAACCATCGGTGAGGTACTTTGTTTGATAGCGGCATCCGGATCTTTCAGACCATGGCCGGTCAGGGTACAGACGATACTACTGCCTTCCGGGATCTTGCCGGACTGTATGTCCATCATTGCCCCTGCCAGAGACGTAGCCGATGCCGGTTCGCAGAAGATGCCTTCTTTCTCGGCCAGCAGCTTTTGGGCTGCGAGAATCACCTCGTCTGTACATTCGTCGAACCAGCCGCCTGATTCTTCTTTTACTTTCCAGGCCATGTCCCAGCTTTGCGGGTGGCCAATGCGTATCGCTGTGGCAACCGTATCAGGGTTGTCAACCATTTCGCCACGCATAAAGGGTGCGCTCCCGGCGGCCTGGTAACCCAGCATGCGCGGGCGGTTACCTACTATTGCCCCATCGGCGTAGCGGCAATGTCCGTCACAAAAAGTACAGGCACCGGTGACATGGTCACCGGAAGCTGAAGAATATTCACAGTAACCAATCCAGTGCGCGGTGATATTGCCAGCGTTACCGACAGGCAGGCAATGATAATCCGGCGCCCGTCCCAACTCTTCCATAATCTCAAACGCTGCGGTTTTCTGACCTTGTAGCCTATACGGGTTGATCGAGTTAACAATAGTGACCGGGGCGTGATCGGCAACTTCTTTTACCAGACGCATACCGTCATCAAAATTACCCTTGATCTGGATAACCACTGCGCCATGCATCATCGCCTGTGCCAGCTTACCCAGTGCGATCTTGCCGTCCGGTATCAGAACAAAAGCGGTAATACCGGCACGAGCAGCGTAAGCAGCTGCAGCGGCAGAGGTGTTACCGGTTGAAGCGCAGATAATGGCCTCGCTGCCCTCTTCAACTGCCTTGGTGACGGCCATGGTCATACCGCGATCCTTGAATGAGCCGGTCGGGTTCAGGCCTTCGTATTTGACATAGATGTCCACTTTCTTGCCTAAGTGGGCAGGAATGTTGCTCAGCTTGATCAGCGGGGTATTGCCCTCACCGAGACTGATAATGCGGGTGTCGTCATTTACCGGCAAGCGGTCGCGGTAGGCTTCAATAAGGCCTGTGTATCTTGATCTAAACGGCATGGTGATATCCTGTGCTGTGCTCTGTTAGGAAAGAGTTTCCATACGGATGCGAGTAACGCTTCCGTTGATGGTGTCCAGTTGTTCAATCTGTTTTATCGCATTGTCCATTTTACCTTCACGAATACGATGGGTCAGCATGATGATCTGTACGGTCTCCTGACCTTCTGTCGGTTCCTTTTGCAGCATGGCTTCAATACTGATATCCAGACTACCCAGTATGCGTGTCACCTCTGCCATTACACCGGGTTGGTCACTGGCCTGCATGCGCAGGTAACAGGCCGTTTCAACCTCTGCCATGGGCAAAATATTCATTTCAGCCATCGCATCAGGCTGGAAGGCCAGGTGAGGCACACGGTTTTCCGGGTCGGTGGTCAGGCTGCGGGTCACATCAACCAGGTCGGCTACTACTGCTGAAGCGGTAGGCTCGGCACCGGCGCCAGCGCCATAATACAATGTCGGACCTACCGCATCTCCCTGTACCAGCACGGCGTTCATCACACCATCGACATTGGCTATCAGGCGGCGGTTCGGGATCAAGGTCGGGTGTACACGTAGTTCGATACCGTCTGCTGTACGTCGGGTAATACCGAGGTGCTTGATGCGATAACCCAACTGTTCAGCATAGGACACATCGTCCAGTGTCAGATGACTGATGCCTTCCGTGTAAACACGATCGAACTGCAACGGGATACCAAACGCTATTGAGGCCAGTATGGTCAGCTTATGCGCGGCGTCGATACCATCAATATCAAAGCTCGGATCGGCCTCGGCATAACCCAGCTGCTGCGCTTCCTTGAGCACGTCTTCAAAATCGCGGCCCTTGTCTTTCATCTCGGTGAGTATGAAATTACCGGTACCATTGATGATACCGGCTATCCATTCAATCTCGTTGGCCGACAGGCCTTCACGCAAGGCCTTGATGATAGGTATGCCACCGGCGACGGCTGCTTCAAAGGCAACGGTCACGCCCTTGCGTTGTGCGGCTTCGAAAATTTCGTTGCCGTGTACCGCGATTAACGCCTTGTTGGCCGTGACCACGTGCTTGCCATTTTCAATGGCCTGTAATACCAGCTTGCGCGCCAGATCATAGCCACCAATCAGCTCGACGACAATATCCACGTCCGGGTTGTTGACGACCTCGAACACATCTTCGGTCAGGGTTATGTTATCCAGGCCGCTGAACTGCCCGGTATCCAGATCTCTCGCCGCAGCGTGTACGACCTGAATCCCACGACCTGCACGACGCGTAATCTCACGTGCATTACGTTGTAACACATTATAGGTACCCCCACCGACGGTACCCATTCCTAACAATCCAACATTTACCGGTTTCACACTTCATCTCCTGCAATCGTTTTATCCAGCACAATACCGTCGTTACGAAACATGTTTCGTATGCCACGAATGGCCTGGCGTGTGCGATGCTCATTTTCAATCAGACCGAAACGTACGTGGTCATCTCCATAATCGCCAAAACCGATACCGGGTGACACGGCAACTTTGGCATCGGTCAGTAATTTCTTGGTAAATTCCAGTGAACCCATGTGCCTGTAGGGTTCAGGTATCGGCGCCCACACAAACATGGTCGCTTTGGGCGGGGTCACCTGCCAGCCGATAGCATTCAGACCACTGCATAGCACATCTCGCCGGCTGCAATACATATCCGCTATCTCCTGCACACATTCCTGCGGCCCTTCCAGTGCGGTGATCGCCGCAATCTGGATCGGTGTAAACATACCGTAATCCAGATAGGATTTCATTCTGGCCAGTGCTGCGATCAAGGTTGGGTTACCGCACATAAAGCCAACCCGCCAGCCCGGCATATTATAGGTCTTGGACAGTGAATAACTCTCCACCGCGATTTCCTTGGCGCCCGGCACCTGCAGTATGGAGGGTGCCTTGTAGCCGTCAAACACGATCTCGGCATAGGCCAGATCGTGTACCACCCATATTTTATGCTCGCGTGCGATCTTGACCACTTTCTCGAAAAAATCCAGTTCAACACACTGGGTAGTCGGATTACCAGGAAAGTTCAGCACCAGCATTTTGGGCTTGGGCCAGGAGTCCTTTATTGCCTTGACCAGCTCGGCAAAGAAATCCACCCCGTCAACCAGCGGCACCAACCGGATATCGGCTCCGGCAATCACAAAACCGTAAGGATGGATCGGATAGGCCGGGTTGGGCACCAGCACCGCATCACCCGGCCCGACTGTGGCCAGCGCCAGGTGCGCCAGGCCTTCTTTTGAGCCAATGGTGACAATGGCCTCGGAATCAGGATCCAGATCCACATCGAAGCGCTTCTTGTACCAGTTGCATATCGCGCGCCGCAGTCTGGGGATACCCCTTGAAACGGAATATCGATGCGTATCGTTACGCCTTGAGGCCTCGACCAGCTTTTCAACAATATGGGCAGGGGTCGGCTGGTCCGGGTTGCCCATACCAAAATCGATAATATCCTCACCACGCGCCCGCGCCCTGGCCTTCAATTCATTGACGATATTGAACACATAGGGTGGTAAGCGCTTGATTCTTGGAAATTCGTCCATCGCCAGTCCGGTTGCTATGTTTGCGGTATGCCGCTTCAGGTCAAAAGGCAAAACCTTACTGACATTATAAATCCCTGTCAATGCAAGCAGTTAACAGGCCTGATCGCTCATGCAGTGCTAACAAGGCATACAGGTAGATGATAACACTGTTGCAGTCAGGTATATTTAACTATTAACGCCTCATAATAGCCAAGGATACCCCCTTAGATGAAAATCAGCACTCGAATAACCAGTCTTGCTTTTCTGCTCTTCACACTGCCGGTACTGGCCGCCCCGAACAACCTGCAACTGGCTGCCGATGCCTGGCCCCCTTATGTAGACCCGTCGCTGCCTGAGCAGGGTCTGGCCATGGATCTGGTCAAGACCGCGCTGCAACGTGCCGGATATACCAATACTGTGCACATCAGTAGCTGGGACAGGGTGCTGGAAGGCGCTCAAATTGGTGTTTATGACGTGATCGTCGCGGCCTGGCATAGCAAGCAACGAGAAAGCTTTCTGTATTTCAGTGAACCGTATTTCAAAAACAAAATCCTGCTCCTGAAAAACCGTGCCACCTCGATCAGGTACAAGAAGCTCGATGACCTGAATAAATATGTGATCGGCGTTATTGCCAACTATGCTTATGACCACGACTTCGACAATTCACGCGTCCTGAACAAAATACCCGATACCCAGTTAATCAGGAACCTGATCAAGCTCAGGCAATTACAGATAGATTTAACACTGGATGATGAGCTGGTACTGCTTTATGCGATGAACAAGTACATGCCCAAGGGTGCTAAAGAGCTGGAATTTCTACAGCCGCCGCTTGCGCTACGGAGTTTACGCATTGGTATAAGCAAGAAAAACCCTGATCACAGGAAGATTGCTGCTCGTTTCGACAAGGCCATACAGGATATGATTAAAGACGGCAGCTATCAAAAGATACTTGAAAAACACCTTTCTTATATCAAGCTACCGACTAAATAAAGCAGACAAAAAAGAACCACCGCCACCCGGTTTCGTCTCTTGTAGCAACACGAAACCGGGCGCTTACAACCGATCAGAACTTGGCGTATAAGCCAGCGTAGGGACCATCGAAGGTAAGATCGCTGGAGACACCATCAAAATCATCCAGCTCGAGTTTCATCTTGCGATAACCTGCTGTCACACCAATAAACCAGGGTGTTTTGTACTTAACATGCACGTCAATATCAAAGAAATTACTACCCTGGTAGCCTATCCAGCTGCCATAGGCTCCCATGGAGAGTCCAGTCAGTGGTAGATTTGCAGCCCCTCCCACATATAACATGGGCACCCAGCCTGAAAATTCAGCCTTGCCTGTCTGGCCCACATTTCCGGAAATACTGGTCTTGCCATCGACATATTTGGCATTAAAACCGATATCCAGATCGACGACATTATCCAGCACCTGCCAGTATAGTGTTACATCTGTTGTATCCAGAGCTACCAGGCTAGTAACGGATGCATTTAAGGGGAAAGTCTCCCCGCCTATGCTAATGGTTTTTGTCAGCACTCCGTTTGCAGCGGAATCCAGATCTGTTTTTTGCAGCTTTATATTAGGCAGGAATGGTGTCGGATGCTCTACTATAATATAGAAGGAGGTGACATTATCATCGTCGTAACCCAGATCCTCCTTGATATCGATATTGTTGAAGAAATTTGCTGAATTATCATTAAAATACCCATCGATATCGTATTGCCAGTATGTAGCACCCGCTTCGACACTAATCGTATCGGCTACTGCCATGTTTGTCAGCAAAAGAGTTGAGAGGCCTAAGGCCAGTTTTGTGTTCATGACATCTCCTGTTAAATATCGATTATCGCTCGGTATGCGGAGCATAACGGCTAGCCAGTCTATACATGTATGTTTAATTGCGCTAAAACAACACGAAAGACCATTATAATCGTGATTATGTGAACAGGTCTACAGTACTTGCCCTGGATTGCGACATGCACTACATTGTAACCCATGAAACTGTCGCTAGATTACAACACCGCTCAATACACAATTCGCTCCTATAACGTGGGAGAAATTGTGGTTAATGAGGAAAAGCTGACCCGTAGCCTGATCGTGATGCCGGAACGCCTGCTACGCGACTGGGTACCGCAGAATCTCGAACAACTGGATCTGGAACATACCCGGGTTGTGACTGATCTGGACCCCGAGATTATACTGTTGGGCACAGGCAAGTCGTTACACTTCCCGCATGCTGAGCTAATCAGTGCGCTGGCCAGGGCTCATGATGTAGACTTTCTATCGGGCCAGACCAGACAGATCGGTGTTGAGGTGATGGATACTGCTGCAGCCTGTCGAACCTATAATGTTCTGTCGGCAGAGGGTCGCTCGGTTGCGGCTGCATTGTTTATGATATAACGCCAGTCGCGTGTTGCTACTTCAGCAGCATGTCTTCAGAAAATCCTTCACTTTCGAGTATCTCGCGCAGACGCCGTAAAGCATCCATCTGGATCTGGCGCACACGTTCACGCGTTACACCAATTTCCTGACCGACTTCTTCCAGCGTGGAACGCTCATAGCCATGCAACCCGAAACGCCGCTCAACCACTTCGCGTTGTTTATCGTTTAACTTGTCCAGCCACATTTCCAGGTTCTCATGTACGTTCTCGTCCTGTAGCAACGCAGACGGGTCCGGGACATTTTCGTCGGCAATGGAATCGAGCAGGACGCGGTCTTCATCTCCTCCAATCGGGGTGTCCACAGAGGTGATACGCTCATTCAGCCCGAGCATGCGTTTGACTTCAGAGATAGGTTTATCGAGCAGATTGGCCACTTCTTCTGTGGTTGGTTCGCGTTCCAGATTCTGGGTCAGTTGACGCGTAGCACGCAGGTACAGATTTATTTCCTTAACCACATGAATGGGTAAACGGATGGTGCGGGTCTGGTTCATGATAGCGCGTTCGATAGTTTGCCTGATCCACCAGGTCGCGTAGGTGGAAAAACGAAAGCCACGCTCGGGGTCAAATTTTTCGACTGCCCTGATCAGGCCGAGGTTACCCTCCTCAATCAGATCCAGCAGGGCCAGACCCCTGTTCATATACCGACGTGCAATCTTGACAACCAGCCGCAGATTGCTTTCTATCATGCGCTGGCGGCCGGATTCTTCGCCCTTCTGGGCAAGCCGCGAATAGTATACTTCTTCTTCAGCGCTGAGCAGGGGTGAAAACCCGATTTCATTCAGATACAAGCGCGTTGCATCCATTTGACCCGCCGTTAGTTCACGCTTTTTTCTGGGCGTGGTCTTTTTCTTTTTGTCATCGGTTACGCTATCTTTTTCTTCGACTTCCGTTGCCATTTTGCCCAGGTTTCCTTCTGTTGGTTTTTCTGATAGTTCGTCAACGGCTGATTTGTCACCGTTTGATTTAACAGGTGGATGATCCAGATTTTTAGACATCCGCCCGGCCTCTCCTCAGCATGCTCTCAAAACAGGTTTATAGTAATCGA
>DRJJ01000040.1 GCA_011052255.1 Gammaproteobacteria bacterium
AAGAATCCAGTCTACTGCTGTGGCATCATCACCGGAATAAAGTTCCATGCTATCACCACAACGCGCCAGAATATCCTTCGCCCGCTCAATATCACCCGTTGCTTCCTTGATACCGATAATATTAGGCACCTGCGCTAAACGCTCAACCGTCTCAGGCAACATGTCGCAGGCCGTGCGGCCAGGTACATTATACAGGATCTGTGGTACCGCAACCGCTTCAGCAACAGCCTTGTGGTGCAGGTACAGTCCTTCCTGACTGGGTTTGTTATAATAAGGTGTCACCAGCAGGCAGGCATCCACCCCGGTCTGCATCGCACAACGAGTCAGGCTGATGGCCTCGGATGTTGAATTGGCGCCGGTTCCGGCGATCACCGCTGTACGTCCGGCAACCTGATCGACCACTCGACGGATAACCTCGCAGTGCTGCAGCTCATCCAGGGTGGCGGATTCCCCGGTGGTACCCATTGCGACTATCGCATCGCTACCCTTTTCTACGTGGAATTCCACCAGGCGGGCCAGCCCTTCCCAATCCAGACCACCATCAGCCTGCATCGGAGTAACCAGCGCTACCATACTGCCATGAAACATGTTGCTACCCCGCATAAAAAGTGCTGCCAATATTACTGGTCTGGGCTATAGATGACAAGCAAACCCGCTGATGATAAGCCCCTGCTATATCGTCATTGAGAGATTCAGGTCTGTAAGCCCGCTGTTTCGACTACTCTTTCATGTAAATTTGCCTGAACCAGCCTTACAATTACCCCGAACCACCTGCTAATGTGTATTGACATGGCTGATGCACAGCTTAAAAACCGACCCTGAAAGCGAGCCCCAGATGCCTGACAAGAACGAATCCTTGCGTGAAATCCGTATCAACCCGATTGTGCCCAGCGAATCGGTTCTGGTGGCTACTGCGCGTAATATGCGCCCGCGCAAGCAGGAAGACCCTGCTCCGCGTGATACCCGTAAACACGTCGAGCAGTGTCCATTTTGCAAGGGCAACGAAGACGAAACACCACCAACCATCAACGCGTGGCCAGATGATGAAAACTGGGAAATTCGTATTGTTGAGAATCTGTATCCGATACTGGGAGAAGACCAGCAAAGCGATGGCCTGACTTTCGGACTACAACAGGCAATCGAGGGTTACGGTCGGCACGAGGTAGTGATCGACCATGGTGAGCACGGTATCGCTCTGCAGGATATGACACCCGTACATATTCAACAAATGTTCATAACCTACCAGGAACGTATGCAGATTCTGTATGACAGTGATAAACGCATACATTATGTGCTCGCCTTTAAAAATTTTGGCCCGGCAGCGGGCGCCAGTATTGCGCATACGCATAGCCAGATTATCGCGATGCCCGTGATCCCGGAAAATGTCTATAACGAAGTACAGAACAGCCGCGAGTATTACAACAAACACCATCGTTGTGTATTCTGCTCCCTGATCGACGAAGCGCTCACCTACGAAGCCACCATATACGACCGGGATTCCGGTCAGGTACAGCGCAAGATCAATGTCGGGCAATACGTAATAGAACGCAGTGAACATTTTATTGCGATCAAGCCATTTGCCAGCCGTTATGAATGGGAAATCCATATCATGCCACTCGATCATCAGGCCGATTTTCTTGAAGCCTCGACGGATCATCTGGCTGACTTTGCCGGGTTGCTCAAACGCACCATGCAGCGTCTGGATACCGTTATCGGCGGTGCCCAGTACAACTATTTCATTCATGCTATCCCGCACGGGGAAGACTATGAAGACAGTCACAGCAGTTATCACTGGCACCTTGAGATCTGTCCACGCACCAGCATCCCGAACGGCTTCGAGCTGGGATCAGGCTTGTTTGTTAACACCGTCAGCCCGGAAGTCGCGGCAGAGAAATTACGCGCGGTAAAACTGGACGAAGCGTCAGGCACAGCATAAGATTAAACTTTAGAACAGATAAATCGGGAGTTACATGAGTAAGCACCTCGTCATCACCGCGCTGGGTAAAGACCGGCCCGGCATCGTCAACGACCTGACACAGGCCATCCTTGACTGCGAATGCAATATCGCGGACAGCAGCATGATGGTACTCGGCGGCGAGTTCAGTGTTATGTTGCTGGTTACAGGCAAATGGAACACCATCGCCCGGCTGGAAGAGACCCTGCCTAATTTACAGGAAAAACTGGAACTAACCCTCCACTGCAAACGTACCGAAAATCGCGAATTTGGTGAGAGTCTGCTGCCATACGCTGTTGATGTTATTTCAATTGATCACCCGGGTATTGTGCACCATCTGGCCAATTTCTTTTCTACCCGAAAAATAAATATCGAAGAATTAACCACCAGCAGTTACAGCGCAGCACATACGGGTACGCAGATGTTCTCGGCCCACCTGGAAGTCGGCATACCGTCTGATTCGTCTATCGCTGAACTGCGCGACGAGTTTATGGAGTTTTGCGACAGCATGAATCTTGATGCCGTCATAGAACCATTAAAAAACTAGGTCTTCAAGGAATAAACGACCATGTCTGAAGTAAGCATTGGTAAAAAGGTAAAAGATTTTGAATTGCCGGCTACAGGTGACCAGACCTTTAAACTGTCTGACTACAAGGGTAATAATGTTGTCCTTTATTTTTACCCCAAAGACAGTACCTCTGGCTGCACACAGGAAGGTCAGGATGTACGTGACAACCATCTCAAATTCAAGCGTCGCAATACCCTTGTACTGGGTATTTCGCGAGACAGCATAAAATCACATGAAAACTTCAGAACCAAACAGAGCTTCAAATTTGACTTGCTGTCAGATGAGGATGAAAAGGCCTGTAAAATGTTTGATGTCATAAAAATGAAAAATATGTACGGTAAAAAGGTCAGAGGCATAGAGCGCAGTACCTTTCTGATAGATGACAAGGGTGTACTGCGCAGGGAATGGCGCAAGGTAAAGGTAGACGGACATATTGAAGAACTGTTACAGGCCATCAAAGATCTGGACTAATCCGGTTGAACCCAGAGTTGCAGCAATAACTTCGGTGTAAAATAATTATGTCACCACATAGCGGTATTACCAATAGCAAACGCCTGTTCATCCTCGACACCAACGTACTGATGCATGATCCGACAGCACTGTTCCGGTTTATGGAGCATGATGTTTTTCTTCCTATTATGGTGCTGGAAGAACTGGACGATGCCAAAAAAGGGGTATCGGAAGTGGCACGCAATGCGCGCCAGGCCAGTCGCTTCCTGGACGCCCTGATTAGCGGGGCCGGCGAAGAAAAAATCAATCAGGGCCTGCCACTACTGCCCCCTCACTACGCCGAAGAAGAACTGGAACGTCCAGCCGGACGGCTGTTTTTCCAGACTGGCAAACTCAGTGGACAACTACCCCCATCATTGCCGCGCGGCAAGGCAGATAATGATATTCTGTCGGTCGCGATCGCGTTACTGGATGAGTTTCCTGAAACCCGGGTCACCATCGTCTCCAAAGACATCAACCTGCGTATCAAAGCCGCCATACTGGGTATCCATGCCGAAGACTATACCAATGACAAGGTACTGGATGACGTAGACCTGTTATACAACGGCATCACCAGACTTCCTGATGATTTCTGGGGACAACAGGGCGACAAACTTGAATCATGGAAAAGCAACGGTAAAACCTACTATAAAGTGAGTGGCGAGCTGACCCGAAACTGGCATCCGAATGAATTCCTGTACCTGGATGGCGACAAAACTTTTGAGGCTCAGGTCTGTGATATCAGCAAGGACCAGGCAACGATTAGCCTGTTACATGATTACAGTCAGGCACATCACCCGGTCTGGGGCATTATGGCGCGCAACCGTGAACAGAATTACGCCCTGAACATGCTCATGGACCCGGAAATTGAATTTGTCAGTCTGGTTGGCATGGCTGGCACTGGCAAGACGCTGCTTACACTCGCTGCTGGTCTCGAACAAACCCTGGAACAAGGACTGTACCGCGAAATTATCATGACCCGTGTTACCGTACCGGTGGGTGAAGACATCGGTTTTTTACCGGGTACAGAAGAAGAAAAAATGGCCCCGTGGATGGGGGCACTACTGGACAATCTTGAGGTGCTGACCGGCAGTGAAACCAATGGTGACTGGGAACGCGCTGCAACCCAGGACCTGATTCAGAAGCGCATCAAGATCCGCTCCCTGAATTTTATGCGCGGTCGTACTTTTTTGAACCGGTATATTATCCTGGATGAAGCCCAGAATCTGACCGCCAAGCAAATGAAAACCCTGATTACACGCGCCGGACCCGGCACCAAGATTGTCTGCCTGGGTAATATTGCGCAAATCGATACACCCTACCTGACCGAAACCAGCTCAGGCCTGACCTATGTAGTGGATCGTTTCAAAAACTGGCCACACAGTGGCCATATCACCCTAACCCGCGGAGAACGCTCACGCCTGGCCGATTATGCTTCGGATGTGTTGTGATTTACTATAAAAGCTACTTACCCAACATGCTGTTTACAGACCTGTAGGGCGCAATAATCGCAGTGCATTGCGCCGGATATGGAATCGGTATAACCTACTAAAGACGCGCTATTCGCCATCCTTGGCCGCTCGACTGCCGCGTCCGTGCGGCAGACGGTCTTTAGTAGGTTATACCAATCCCACATCCTACTTTTGTATACATTTCAAAGTTAACGGGACACCAGTGTCATCAAATGGCGGTTAGTGTTCTAGCCGTTGTACCGAGTGTTGAATTGGAAATGGGCCAAACATTTCATGCGGCGCAATGCCCTGCGCATTATTGCGCCCTACGTGCTTGAAATGCGAAGCACCTCACTTTGCATCCGCTCCGCATTGAGCGCACGTGTCAGCGGCCCCAGCCGTGACTTTAATTTGCCACATAATTCTTTCGGTGGTAATCGTATTGTCCCATGCTGATGTCGCCTGCTTTATAAGCCTCGTAGTTTTGAACCATTTCGGTCAGTAAGGGCGCATTGGCAATGAACGTTCGTTTGACCATCGTTAGTCCTGCTGCACCTGCGCCGAGCATGACCGGGGTTAAGGCGGAGAGCAGGCTTTTCTGTTGCGGTGTCGCGCTCTGCCATACCTTCTGGAGCGGCTTGATGATCTGCTTGTTGAGACTAAGCGTAGGGGTTGCCTCTGGATTAGCCGACGTGGAACCATATTGTGAAGGAATACTTATTTGTAACATTTGGCCGATGAAAATGCTGTTTGGGTTGGTTACGGCTGGATTGTCGGCCAGGATCGATCTGGCTGATAAGAGCGTTTCGCTGTTGTGTGGTCACCGAGCCATGGTAATGTTGAATAACCCGGCTCAGGCTGTCGCCTGCGCGAACGCGGTACAAAATGGTGTCGTAACTAGTGGGGTTTTTAGTTTTCACTCTAACTTAACTCCTTGTTTAAAAAGCCAAACTTTGATGGTTAGGCTTGATTCCTGAATAACGCTACCCCATGCTAACACATTTAACCAGCGGGAGGCTTGTACCTGTTGTTGTCGGGTATGCATTCCCACGCAGAGCGTGGGAACGAGGGCAGCGTAGGATGTGGTGAAGAATGAACCGCATCGCTGTGGCTCGGGAATATTGATGCGGTTCGTCCCTCACCGCATCCTACGGGTTGCATATATCAATAAAAACATTGATCAGGCGGCATGCTTTTCCATGACCGTTGGCGGCATGGACGCCGCCATCGAGCGTACAGGGATGTATTAACAGCGCGTCATGGAAAAGCATGCCGCCTGATCAATGTACTCATTAGTCCTGATCGCTATCTGCTGCCGCCTTATCCCATACAGCAATCGAATTGGCGTAGTACCTGACTACCGGCATGGATTCAGCACTGGCCCGGTATAAGCCGTTATCTTCTTCTACTAACCCGCGAGCAATCAACATATCCAGTGCTGAGTTCAACACGCCCTCATAGGCATTCGCGGTGATTGATATGGGTGCCTGTGCACTGCGTAATTTATCAATTTCCTCAGAAGCCAGTTTTTTCAGCTCCAGCTCACCTAGCCATTTATCTTCATACTGAAGTAACACCCTGCACATTAACGGAACTGGAAGTACCGGGATCACGCTTTCGATCGTACCCATCAGCTGATTAACCAGTTTTTCCACCTCTACAAAGCGTTCATCATGATCCAGCTGTGAAAAAACCATCTCACTTTTTTTACAATATTGTTTTGCTGATACTGACTCGCCAAAATTAACACTGGCATAGCCAAAACGACGCCATCGATTTCGTTGTGACAACAGCAAATGCTTGAAAATAAAACCTGCGCTGGTGCGGATAACAAACCACAGGCTGCGCTTTTCAGCAGACTCATCAAGCTTTCTGGTCAAGGTGCGATCTTCAACCACCCTGTCATAATTGATTCCAACAGGTACAAACACGATATCCCGGTCATTATCAGGTTGGTAACTTCTCAGCATGTAGTCAATAAAACCCAGCCGAGGTGGTCGTGTTGCACCATCCTTGCTTAAACCACCCTCCAGAAACACCGCCTGACACACGCCGGCATGAGTTGCCATGTGCACATAACGCTCCAGCACGGTGCGGTACAGAGGATTGCCAGAATTGCGACGCACAAAAAAGGCGCCCATAGAACGAATAAGTGTTTGCAGTGGCCACACCCGGGCCCATTCGCCCACGGCATAGGACAGGGCTGTTTTTTCGGCTACCAGAAAGGAAACCAGAATATAGTCCATGTTACTTCGATGGTTCATCACAAATACCACCGTATCATCCGGACTGATGTTTCCCAGGCTATCGTGATCAAAATAACCTACACGAATCCGGTACAGCAGACGCGCTATCCCTCTGGACAGCCAGTAACCAAAACGAAAATAGATATAGGCATTAAAGGAAGGCACAATCTCACGGGCATACCTGTAGGCGTAGCTCTGTGCCACCTCGCGTGGCATATCATGCTCTTTCGCATAATCAATAACGGCCTGGTGCACCTTCTCATCAAACACCAGTTTATCAATCTGCACCTGTCGTTTGGTTAGTTGAAATGGGCGAACCTCGATATCCAGGCGTTTGTTGACTTCATTAATAACCCGGTTAACCTTTCGCCTGAAATACCAGCGCACACCCGGTAATAAAATACGATCAATCAACAGTCCCAGTGAGAGCACCGTAAGCAACACAAACAGCCAGGTAGAAATCGTGATTTCATTATCCATAGTACATCACTATACTGCTTACCCTCTCTCCGCTATCGCTCTTGCTTCCAGTCTTGGCCATGCAACCAGTATTGCCTGCACCAGCGTCGCCAGCGGGATCGCAAAAAACACCCCCCAGAATCCCCACAGACCTCCAAATACCAGAACAGAGACAATAATAGCGATTGGATGCAGGTTGACGACTTCCGAAAACAGTAACGGCACGACAATGTTCCCGTCAATAGCCTGTATCACGCCATAGGCCACCATTAAATAAACAAACTCACTGGATACGCCCCACTGATAATAAGCAATCAGGGTAACGGGGATTGTCACAACCACAGCACCGATGTACGGCACCAGAACAGACAGGCCCACCATCATTGACAGCAGCAATGCAAATTGTAACCCCATCAGGACAAAGGCAATATAGGTTGCCACCCAGACCAGTAAAATCTCTATCATCTTGCCACGGATATAATTTCCGATCTGACGATCAACATCCTGCCAGATCTGTCGCACCAGCCCAAGGTCCGGAGGCAGATAGCTGCTCATCCAGCCCAGTATCTTGTCCTTGTCTTTCAGAAAGAAAAACACCAGCATCGGCATTAGCACCAGGTATACCAGCAGGGTAATTAACCCAACTACTGATGTAACGGATAACGACAGAGCATGCTGCCCGAGGCTGGCCAGCTCTGCACGGATACCATTAATCAACTCATCAACCTGATCACCCGAGAAGAATTGCGGATATTTTTCCGGCAGACGCAATAATAATTCCTGACCCTTACCCATCATGCTGGGTAACTCCTGCACGAACTGCGCTATCTGATTCGATAACAGCGGTAACAGACCGAGTATGACAAAGATCAGTGCTGTGAAAAAAAGAACGACCACTACCGCCACTACCGGCAGTCGCGGCAACTTGAACTTTTGCGTGTGTCTGACCAGGCCTTCCAGCAAATAAGCGATAACCAGACTGGCCAAAACCGGCATCAGCATATCACCCAGCAACAGGATGACAGCAAACGCACTGACCAGCAGGCCGGTGAGTATCACGACCTGAGGATCTGAAAAGTGCCGATCAAACCAGTCGCGAATCAATCCCATATCAGGACTCTTTTATTTTTGTATAGTGGCGTAAAAAAACGGCTTCCAGCTCATCTATGACCCCGGCAGCCTCGCGCCCCTGTAGCATATGTTCACCCATTAATGCCGAGGCTTCATTGAACAGGTGCTGTTTATCCAGCATTGGATAGGTACGACTGAGTCGCTTCATAGCCCCCACTACGGATTCTTCTTCAGGCCGCTCGATCTTGCCCGGTTCTGAAATTATTATTTCTTGTTGAGGGTGGCGCTCTACCAGGAAACGGGCAAATTCCAGCAGTTGTTGCTGCCGGTCTTCATCCAGTTTCCCGAACAGTAATGTCAGTTCCTTGTTGCGTTTATCCATGTGTAATATGTATGACTATGTGGCTTCAGGCGCTTTCTCATCAATGCTGCTGTTAGCAAGATTCAGATAGTCCGGCTGCTGGTGTTCCTTGCAATAATTGCGCGCAAATTCCAGCAACTCATCCATTACACGATGGCGGAATTTCTGCTTTTGATAAACAAAGGAGAAGGGTCGCTCCAGTAATGGCTCCAGCGGAACGGCCAGCAGGGTACCCAGTTTCAGTTCTTTCATGATGGTTGCGCGTGAGGTGATAGATATACCCATACCGGCTTCAACCGCACCCTTGACGGCTTCCGGACTGCCCAGCTCCATACAGATTTTCAGGTCACAGGCATTGATACCGGCGTGTTCGAGATGTTCGGATATCACTTCACGTGTACCCGACCCTTCTTCTCTGCAGATAAACGGATATTCAAGCAGCTTGTCGGCTGTGGTGACTTCCTCGTCTCCCAGAGGATGACCGGGTGGGACAATGACCACCAGCTGGTCGTTGCGGCAACGTTCTACTACCAGGTTTTTATTGGCCACCTGCGCCTCAACGACACCCAGGTCGATATCATTGTTTTCGACCATGTGCACGATACCATCTGTGTTCGATACTTTCAGATGCACGGTCACATCCGGGTAATGCTTTTTGAAATCACCCAGCAAGGCAGGCAGCATGTACTCGGCTATCGTGGTACTGGCACCGATAACCAGTGCACCGCTGACATCGCCGGTGACTTCACGTACCGCATTGGTCATCTCGGCGTACAGTTCAAAAATCTGCTCTGCAAAATGATATACCCGATGACCGGCTTCGGTGAGGCTGATACGGTTATGTGTTCGATCGAACAGGCGGGTATTAAACTGCTCTTCCAGCTGTCTGACCTGGAAGGTTACTGCGGGCTGGGTCATATGCAATGTTTCAGCAGCCTTGGTGAAACTCAGCATTTTTGCCACGGTATGAAATACCTGTAATCGTCGATCTGCCATACCTGCCCCGTTATCTGTTTACTGAAAGGTGAATATTAACAAAATTAACTATAAATTAATATTATAGGTGGGTAATTATTACTATTCTACTGCCCCGACAGGCCTGAAATGCTTGCCTGACCGGCCCTGAACAGGGCCAGCCAGCTATGCTTATTCGGGTATATTTGTCTGCCGTCCACGCATCAGTGCATAGTACATCACCGGAATAACCAGCAGAGTCAACAAGGTAGACACCAGAATGCCAAAAATCAGCGACACGGCCAGACCACTAAAAATCGGGTCGGTAATAATAAACAATGCGCCCAGCATGGCCGCCGCACCGGTTAATGCGATCGGTTTGGCCCTGACCATGACCGACTGGATCACGGCCTCCTGAAAATCCAGCCCTTCCTTGATCTGGTCATTAATAAAGTCCACCAGCAGGATGGAATTACGCACGATAATACCGGCCAGCGCGATCATGCCGATCATGGAGGTGGCGGTGTATTTCAGGTCAAGCAATGCATGCCCGGGCATCACACCGATGATGGTCAACGGGATGGGTGCCATGATAATCAGCGGCACCAGGTATGACCTGAACTGGGCCACCACCAGCAGATAGATCATCAACAATCCCACTGAGTAGGCAATGCCCATATCACGAAATGTCTCATAGGTGATTTGCCACTCGCCATCCCACTTCAGGCTGTAATGATAGGGATCGGGTGTATTGATCAGGTATTGCTGCAAGGGCTGCTGGTGCTCAAAGGTCTGATCATTCAACTCACCCATAATATCAAACATCCCGTACAGCGGACTGTCCAGCTCACCTGCCATGTCTCCGGTGACGTATACCAGTGGTAGCAAGTCCTTATGATAGATGCCCACCTCTCTTGTCTGATCCTGTACCTCAACGATTTCTGACAAAGGCACCAGCACGCCCGACTGCTGGCTGCGCACTTTCATCGACAATACTTTTTCTATGCTGGTTTTACTGGCCACCGTCAATTCCAGGCGTATCGGTATCGGGTATTTCACATTCGACCCGTGCAAATAACCCACGTCTGTACCAGACAGGGCTGTTTGTATCGCCGTGGCAACGTCACGCTGGGAAACGCCCAGTAGTGCTGCCTTGGCACGGTCGACCTTAAGCACCAGACGAGCCGAGCGATTTTCAATACTGTCGTCAACGTCGACTATGTCCGGCGTATTTTCCATCACGCGACGCACCTGCTGCGCAACTCTCAGCTGACCTTCATAATCGATACCATAAATTTCGGCTACCAGCGGAGACATGACCGGAGGCCCCGGCGGAACCTCAACAATCTTGACGTTGGCATTCAGGGGTTTGCCGATAGCCTGCAAGGGGTCACGTATCGAGCGAG
>DRJJ01000041.1 GCA_011052255.1 Gammaproteobacteria bacterium
TAATAGTCTGGTCGTTAACACGTATGCTGTTTTTATCTGCGAAACGGGCTGTACCAAAGATCACCTCGCAGCCATAACTGCGAAAACGATCAGGATCATCATGCTTCTGAATATGATTGATTACATCCTGAACATGATCATTGACCTTGCCCAGATCAACCTTCGGGTTGAAATCCAGTAATCCAAATTCCTGACCACGACGCATTAGTGAAGCAACCTTGGCTGTCTTGATCAGGGTTTTACTGGGAATACAGCCATAGTGCAGGCAGTCACCACCCAGTTTGGGTTCCTTCTCTACCAGCGTCACCTTGAGCCCCAGTTGTGCGGCTACACTGGCGATTACCAGCCCCCCTGCACCGCCACCGATTATTACCAGATCCTGCATTTCTTTCATACCTGTTACCACCGTCGTTCTGTTAACTTTGAAGTGAGTACTAATGTAGGATATGGGATTGGTTGAGTCATTTATTCTGATCCCCTCGGCAACTGCGTCCTGCGTTGCCCTACCGACGGCGTCCTTGCCGTAGTCACCCCAACCCTCTCCCTGAGGGAGAGGGGGTTAACGAGACAGTCGTTATCTGTCACAACTCAATACGTTGCCTGAATACTTCGTAGGCGATGGGGTCTTTGTTTTGATAATTAATCCGTTTACGTCTTTTCTCATTCAGTAAATGATAGGTAACGATCACCTCTGCAGATGAGACTGTTTTATCATCCGGAAGTTTCATATCCCAGCTTCGGGGCTTCCAGCGTTGCAGTCTTGTGTCCCACAAGTCGATAATAAAAGGCCGCCACATGACCTTACGGATCAGGATTTCGTTGCGTTCATCCAGGATCTTACCCTGCTTGTCATACAGGCGCATTTGCACCGTTAAATATCTGTCAGGCGTTCCTGTTGGTAAAAAATGTGCTGCGCCTTTGTTGACGATGGTGAATCTGACCTTCTGTTTTCCATTATCCGTTTCCAGTGACAGCTTAGCCTTAAATGCACTTTTCACCATTTCGGGATCATGGCCACCACGCCATAAATGTTGCCGGGCAGTACGTATTGGCCCACCTTCAACCAGAGGGCGATTGATAGCGGGCATATGGCATTGCACACAGCCAAGTGATTTAGTGTCATTTACCTGTATCTCACCACTCTTGCCTGTTTGTACAGGCGAGTACTGTTTGAGCTCTTCTGGTGACAGCAAGCCAGTCAGTACTTTGAGATCAGCTTGATCCGCAGGACTGGCTGTGGACTTCCTGATTTCAGCCACAGTACCGCAGGGTGGAAATTTCACAAATGTACCCCAACTCTCAGCTGCAACAACATGGCAGCGCATGCACACCTGATTTGGGTCATCAATTTTCTTTACCGGATGGGGGGCATTGGTATTACCCAGTACGCCGATGATTTTTCCTTCACGTAGATGGCACACCGCACAGGTTATGCCCTGGTGCTGAAGTGCAGGGTCAAAGCCCGGGTTGTCTCCAAGAATCGGGTTCCATTTATTCTTGTCACGATAACCCAGTATCTTGTGTGGCTGCTGGCGATCAAGAGGTGTATGGCATAAACGGCAAATATCCTGTTTATCATCAAACTGCCAGTCGGCCTGAAAATAGGGATCGGTCCATGCACGGCTGTGCATAGCGGTTTTCCATTCCTTGTAGAATTCCGTATGGCAGTTGCCACATTCTTCAGCATGGAGGGTTTGCAGTATGTCCGGCACCTTTGAGGTATCAACCGGCCAGGCGAATTTTTCCTCAACAATAAAAATATTCATTGGCCGAACAAATCGCCATGCGAGATAGCCAGTCAGAGCGATGATGATAGTGACAATGATTATGTTCCTGGATCTTTTCTGCATAAACTAGGCCCTGAAATAATTGTGTCCCGTTAACTCCCTCTCCCTTAGAGAGAGGCCAGGATGTGGAAATATATAAAACAATGCATTACTTTTTAGATCCCCTCACCCCAACCCTCTCCCTAAGGGAGAGGGAGTTAACGTGACTGTAGTGTCCTGAAATATTAGTGTCGGTTCAGAACCATTTGTACAACCAGTATTTCTCGAATGCGACTTTACCCATGTGCATCAGATAACCCGGCTTGTAGACTTTCATGGTTGGGGCAGGTTCTGCATAAAAATCACCCTGACCCAGCCCAGCCTTGCCGCCGCCGGATTCGATAAAGCATGCGCCGTGTCCGTCAAACTCTTTCGGGCTGCCCTTGCCGGTTAGTTCATGGATCAGATTATTAACCACTACCTCAGCCTGGCCGTGCGCGATCACACCCGCTTTGGGTAAAGGCTTGCCGACACTGAGTTTAATTCCGGTTACATCGCCTATCGCATAAACCTGTGGGAACTTTGTGGCCATGGAGTATTTGTCTACCGGAATCCAGCCACTCTCACCCACCAGACCGGCATCGCGGACAACCTTTGGTGCACGGTGTGGCGGTACGTAGACCAACAGATCATATTCCGCTGTATTGTCATTGGCGAAGTGAATAATCTTCTTGTCCGGGTCTACCTTTTTAACCGCATGCTCTGGGTGATAGCCGATCCCTTTTGCCTCTACCATCTTGCGTAGCTGGCGTGAGTTTTCCTTGCCTGAGAGTGACATAGGTCCGAGCTCGGGTGTATAGAGATCGATCTGTGCATTATCGCGTATGTTTCGTTTACGACAGTCATGCTCCAGCAGCAGTGCCGCTTCCAGCGGGGCTGCCGGGCACTTGAACGGCAAAGAGCTTACCAGTACCACGATTCGTCCCTGTGTGAATTTCAACCTCTGCTCGTTTAATCGCTCAGCTCCATCCAGTTGGTAGAAGGTATTGCCGGCCTCGCTCAGTCCGGGTATTGTTTCCGGTGCCATTTCAGCGCCCAGAGCAATTACCAGATAGTCGCCTGTTATGCTTTCACCCTTTACCTGCACACTGCGCTGTTCTGCATCAATCTTCTCAATGTCTCCCTGAATAATCTCAACACCCAGCTTTGACAGTCGATCTCGTGACCGTGAAATATTCTCTGCACGGCGTAATCCAACCATCAACCATGGAAAGGATGGAGAAAAGACGTAATTGGTTTCACGTTCAATCAGTACAATACGATACTCGGATGACAGTTGTTTGCGTAATTCTGTAGCGGTGACAACACCGCCGATACCACCGCCCAGTACGACTATAGTTTTTGATTGACTAGCCATTAATAAAATTCCCTGAAAAGTATATTGATAATCTTGCCAGCATGGATGCGTTACCCCATGCCAGACATAATTGTCTGTTCTTGCTGGCTGATTATCCCGGTTTATAACGCTCTAATCCACTTCAATCTACATCACTCCGCTGGTATCACCCCACTGGGTAGCCTTTCTGGTTCCAGTCGGTCATACCACCCTTGACGATATGGACATCGGCATAACCATTACGTGTCAGTATTTGTGATGCCTTTGCAGAGCGTTTGTCGGTTCTGCAAACGATTGCAATGGTTGATTCAGTATATTCAGCCAGATCACCCATTTGTGATTCCAGTTGCTCCAGAGGTATATGGGTCACACCTGCTATATGTCCCTGCTCACCCAGATATTCATTCAGGCTACGTACATCCAGGATAAGGGTAGTAGTCTCTTCGTCAATACGTTGCTTGAGTGTTTCAACATTCATTACCGGGCCACGACGCATCATCCCTATCCAGCGAGGAAGAAAGGCCACCACGGCCAGTAATGCAAGTGCCAGCAGGGCCTTTTGTATCAAGCCCTCCCCGCCTGCTATGGCCTCGCGGCCTGCATATCCAACATAGGTATAGGCGATGGCACCTGGCAACATGAACAGATAGGTGGCACCTATATAAGCAGACAATTTTATTTTTGTCAGACCCAGCGCATAGTTCAGCACATTAAACGGAAACAGCGGCACCAGTCTGACAAATGCAACAAAGCGCCAGCCTTCTGATTCGACCCCCAGTATCAGCTGCTTGACCCGACCGCCTGACTTCTGCGCGACGATATCTGACGCCAGATAACGGGCAATAATAAAACAGATGGTTGCACCCAGTGTTGCACCGGTCAGGTTATACACTGTGCCCATAACCGGACCAAACAAGGCCCCGCCGGCAAGCGTGAGCACTGATCCGGGAAAGAACAGAATGGTACCAACGGCATACAGCAACATAAATACTATCGGGCCCGCAGCACCTGCATCTTTTATCCAGCTCTCCATTGCAGCGGCATCAAACTGATCACGATACATAATTACCAGTGTGATACCCGCCAGCAGTAATCCGAACAATGTTAAGCGTATAAGTTTATTTTTCATTCGAATCATTCCACTCACGGCGATTAATCGCATAACTGCTGATCTTGCCTATGAAGGGCAAGGCCAGCATGCCAGGCAACCATGATGCAATTTTTGTCGTGCGATATTTATGTATGCCAATAGTCATGTTTTGATGACCGGCACGGGGCTGATCACGATAGGTCCCGAACAAACGATCCCACCACGACAGGTTAAACCCGAAATTACTGTTGGCTTCATCATCTTCAATCGAATGATGCACGCGATGCATATCGGGTGTGACGATAAAAAATCGCAAGACCTTGTCCAGTGTTTTTGGCAGGCCCACATTGCCATGATTAAACATGGCCATCGCATTCAGAACCACTTCAAAAATAACAACAGCAACGACTGGCGGGCCCAGTAACAGTATAGTGGCAAATTTAATGAACATGGACAGGATGATTTCAAAGGTATGGAAGCGTGCGCCGGTAGTCACATCAAAATCCAGGTCGGCGTGATGTACGCGATGCAAGCGCCATAGCACGGGTATTGCATGCACCATAACGTGTTGTATGTAAATAACGAAATCCATAATGATGATGGAAGCCAGCATAGTGAACCAGACCGGGATATCAGAATAGAAATTGAACAGACCCCAGCCTTGTGTACCGGCATAGGCTGCCAGGGCTATTGAAGTGGTTGGCAAAATAAATTTGACGATAAAACTGTTGAAGAACACCAAACCCAGATTATTGGCCCAACGTACTGTTTTGCTGACTGTCAGGGCGCGCTTTGGTGCAATAATTTCCCACACAGCCATGATGGCCAGCACCCCGATAAAGAACCCCATTCGAATCTGTGCTTCGTTCTGCGTCACGAATGCCGTTACTGACTCCATCTCTCACCTCTCGAATTGTCTTGCCTCTGTCTCAGACAAAGCTATACTATAAAATATCAATCAACTATTCAATTAATTACTTGAATACTAGGATAGCGGAATTTAGATTTATGTCAAATGTTAATGTTAAACAAGCGCTTTTTCTCCAGTTTGCCCGTGTTGGTAAGGCACTAGCCAATGCTAACAGACTGGAATTACTTGAATTTCTGGCTCAAGGTGAACGTAGCGTCGATGAACTGGCTGGTGTAGCCGGCCTGTCGGTTGCTAATACCTCGCAGCACCTGCAACAGTTGAGACAGGCGGGCCTGGTGACGAATCGCAAGCAGGGCCTGAAGGTTTACTATCAGTTAAGCAGTGACAAGGTCATCAAGCTGATCGATAGTGTACGCGATGTGGCCGAAAATCAGTTGGCCGAGGTCAATCAGCTGGTTACGACCTACCTCACTGTAAAAGACCAGCTTGAACCCCTGCCCCGTGATGAATTACTGGAACGCGCTCGCGATGGGCTGATCACGGTGATCGACGTACGCCCGGAACTGGAATATGCAGCGGGTCACGTACCCGGTGCGATTAATATCCCGCTGGCTGATCTTGAGAAACATCTTTCCGAATTCAAAAAAGATCAGGAAATAGTGGCTTACTGCCGTGGCCCGCATTGTGTACTGGCCTACGATGCAGTGGCACGCCTACGGAAACAAGGCCTGCAGGCACGACGCATGCAGGATGGTTACCCTGAGTGGAAAACAGCAGGGCTGCCTGTTGAAAGTAATGCGCCCTAACTCAGTTTTTTACTCCCTCTCCACCCATTGGCCGCACGAAAACTGCGACAGCAGAGATTCACGATTCACTTTCTGTCTGTAATTCAGCACCACTAACGTCAGGACTACTACGTCTCTCTTTGTTGGTCACCCATATAATGGTAACAAGAATAATAGCCAGCAGCGGCATCACTCCAATATTGACCGCTTGCCATCCAAAATGATGTTGCAAGGTCCCGGCCGATAGTGAAGCGAACGCAACGGTAGAAAAAACCATAAAGTCATTCAATGCCTGGGTTTTAACCTTCTCTTGTGGCTTGTAAGTCTCGGTAAGCAAGCTGGTTGCACCGATAAACAGGAAATTCCAGCCCACACCTAGTGCGACCAGTGCGATCCAGTAATGCGTCATAGTTGTCCCGGACAGATTGGTGGCCACACATACTATGTCCAGTAGAACCCCGGCGTAGAGGATTTTATAGGTACCAAATCGTCTAATCAAATGGCCCGTAATAAAGGAAGGTGCGAACATTCCCAGTACATGCCACTGGATAATCATCGTGGTATCACTAAAGTCATGTGTATGGTTTTGCATGGAAAGAGGTGTTGCGGTCATCACTAAGGTCATGATGCCGTATCCGAACATGCCACTAATCAGGGCGAGAATAAACTGTGGTTGCCGGACAATGGTTAACAAAGGCCTGCCCTCGCCCTTTACGAATTTATCTGCAGTCCCGGGTGTGACGTTTGTGTCTATCAGACTTAGCAGCATAAATGACAGACCGTAGATCACTATCAAAGCGGCATAACTTCCTGCGAAAGGTGCAGACACAATCCAGTCTTTGGAAATATTGGCCAGATTGGGCCCAATAATAGCGGCAACCACTCCACCTGCCATGACATATGAAATTGCCCGACTTCTCTTATCCTGTTCAACCGTTTCTGATGCGGCAAAACGATAATAGTTACCAAAACCATTGTAGATGCCAATGAGAGCACTACCGAGCGTAAATAACCAGAACGCACCATCGATAATGGATAAGGTCATAATGATGCTGCCGCTCACTCCAAACAGGGTGGAAAACATAAACCCGGCTTTGCGCCCGATACGTCCCATTAACAGCGATGCGGGGATACTGGTCAGCATCATGGCAATAAATAATGCAGCCACTGGTATGGTAGCCATAGATTTATCTTCTGCAAGAATGTAGCCGGTCAGCGTTGTGGCGGTCAAGATCAGCGTCATTGCACTCATCATGAGCGCCTGGCTGAATGCATAGATGGTTACGTTACGGGTAGTTCTGAGCATAATTGTTATTAAAAGGCCATTTCCAGGTCATCTTTGACCTTGTCTATACCAGCTTGTGCACATTCCTCATCTGTCTTGCCGGACGGTGCGCCGCTCACACCAATACCACCCAGTAATTGCCCACCTGCCTTGATCGGTATACCGCCTGATGACATCAGCAGACCCTCAACGTTACTCAGCGGGCTGGATGCCTGACGATCGAGCTGTGACGTTGGCACATTAAAATTAACCGCTGTGAATGCCTTTTGTTTGCTGATCGTTGTTGCAATCGGTGCCGTAACGGTATCTCGCAGTACAACCTGCACCGTACCGTCCCTATCGACAACCGTAGCCGTAATCTGAACACCCTTCTTTCGACAGGAATCGATCGCCGCTTTGGCAATCTCAAGACTGGTTTCCAGTGTGAGGCGGTTAATCGTCACCAGCGGGCTTTGCTCCGCCAGTACCGGGCTTGATAAAATACTTGTGATTAATAGCAGTAATATTTTATTGTTTCCCGACATAGCGCGACTCCTGAGTTCTGCAGCAATAAAAAGAAGAATTATAACAGTCTGACTTGATGTTTGTTGCGGGTTATCTGTCGTCAGCATCAATCTCTGCTGAATTGATTTCTTCAATGATCGGACATCCATCCTTGCTGCCTCGGCATAAATTGAGCAATAATTGCATTTCATTCCGCAGACTGGTGAGTTCAGCCAGATGCTCTTCAACTTCCTGCATTTTACTGGCCGTTAGACTTCTGACTTCATCGCGCACGTTTTGCGGGTCTTCACGCATTTTTAACAAATCACCAATCTCGGCCAGACTGAAATTCATTTTCTGGGCACGCTGGATGAATCTCAGACGTGACAGATCCTTTTTATAATACAGACGAATACCAGATGGTGTTCTGTTGACGGCAGGTAACAGGTTTATCTTTTCATA
>DRJJ01000042.1 GCA_011052255.1 Gammaproteobacteria bacterium
CCATTTTCGTCGCAATACCTTAGTCGTGTCAGGCAGTTGGTGATATAACGCAGACGATCCCAGCCCTCCAGTTTGTCATCCCATTGATCCGGATATTTGCCGTACATGTTGGCCAGGTAATCTGTGTAATGTGAGCTGCGCAGAATATCTTCGACTTCCCGGCACCGGGTGATGGCTGTGCGCAAGTCCCATTGAGGTGGTAAACCGGCATGTATCATGGTGTAGCCACTAGCCGGGTCATGATGTATCAGGGGTTGCATGCGCAGCCAGTCCAGTAATTCATCACGGTCTGGTGCCTGCAAAATCCCTGACAAGGTATCTTCGGAATGAGCCGTTGCATAACCCCCGGCTACCGCGAGCAGGTGCAGGTCATGGTTTCCGAGTACGGTGAAAGCGCTTTTACCCAGGCCTTTTACAAACCGCAGCGTGTCCAGGCTATCGGGACCCCGGTTAACCAGATCGCCGGCAAACCATAAAACGTCCTGCTCCGGTATGAAATTTATTCTCTCCAGCAGCTCCAGTAACGAGGACTGGCATCCCTGTACATCGCCTATTGCATAGATGGCCACGAAGCTGCGCGTTTAATGCAGGACGCCGGGTATCGACAAGGTGAACATCGGGATCTCAACGTCAAAAGTATTATTATCATCGGTTATCATTTCATAGCTGCCACTCATGCTGCCAACGGGTGTCTGCATGACAGTACCACTGGTATAACGAAATGCTTCTCCTGGTTTGAGATGAGGTTTTTCACCGACTACGCCCTCACCACGTACTTCCTGAACATCACCGTTTGCATCGGTAATAATCCAGTGCCTGTTAATAAGTTTGGCGGCCGCCTTACCCGTGTTTTCTATGGTGATGGTATATGAGAATACATATCGCTCACTGAGTGGATCGGACTGGTCCTCGATGTAGCTGGTTTCCACGGTTATACGTATGTCGTAATCTGGCTGATCAGTCATGCTTGTTCCAAATTATGTGGGCTAATAAATGTATTCTATCAGGTTCTGATCTTTTCATTCATCTATCCAGTCTTTTTTCCTGTCTGCGACGGCTGGTCGGTAGTGTACCCGATAAGAATGGCTGTGTTATGCTCAGGTTTTATATCAGGAAAATCAAATCTGGCCAGCATGTATTGCTTTGGGGCGCTTAGCTGACTGCTGATTTGAGTTAATTTTCAGGCAAGGGAAAGATAATGAAAAAATTACTAATAGGAATTTTGGTGCTGGTGCTGGGCGTGGCTTTGCTGGCCCCGTTCGGCCTGGGTTATGTAGCAGACAAACGTTTTATTGCACTACTGGATAAAATGGCCGAATCCGGCATGATTGATTACACGGTGTTACGTACGGATCGTGGATGGTTTTCAACCGATATGGAAGTCGTGATGGAAATATCGGGTGATATGGCAGATGGCTATAATGACTACCGTAAATCAGCAGGCAAACCTGTGGCAGCCAATCCTGGCGTACTATTAAAGAGCCGTTTGTATCATGGCCCCGTTGCGATCGCTTCATTTTCTGAAATGGGCACTTCGTTTAGCCCGGTTGTATCCAGAGTTAAAACAGACGTGTACGTCGATCAGGGTGACGGTACTGATGGCGAGCTCTTGCCGGTCAATATTAATACCCTGTTTAAACTGGCCGGTGGTGGTGTGACCAGCCTGAGTATGGATAGCTGGAAGGGTGACCTGGAGGGTGGTGATGCTCAGATACAGTGGGATGGCGTTAATGGCCAGTTCGTATTCAGTGAGGGTTTCGCCACACAAACACTTGACCTGACGGCCCCCCTGTTAAGCATCAAAGGCTCTGACGGGGTGTTTAGTGTTAAAGATATGTCAATCAAGTCAGATACTTACACTGGTATTCAGGAGATAGAACTGGGTACGGCGAGTCTGTCAGTTGGCAAAATGATAGTTCAAAACCCGAAAGATAAACAACGTATTAGTATCGACGGCCTGTCGTTTGCTGCTGAATCAACAGCATCGGGTGAGCTGGTAAACAGTGTCCTGAGCATGAAAATGGGTGTAATGAATGTGGCCGGTTTGAAATTTGGGCCGGGTGTGCTGAGTCTCGAATTAAACAACCTGGACGCGGCGTCCGTCGCGAAGATAAGCAAACAGGTCAAGGAAATGCGTGGCAGCAATATGCCTGAGGAGCAGCTATCCATGATGGTGGGTTCTACCATGCTTTCGATATTGCCCGACCTGCTGAAGCAGGGGCCGGAGTTGCTGATCAAGGACATAAGTCTGGACAGCCCCTATGGCAAGCTGAGTATGACAGGTAGCATTCGTGTCGATTCCACTAATGAAATGGCTATGGCTAATCCACTATTGCTGGCCGAAGCAGTTATTGCTGACCTGAAGCTCAGCATACCTGAAGACCTGCTGGTGACGGTGTACAAGCTTGAAGTAAAAAAAGAACTGGAAGCTGAGAGTCTTGAGCATACTCCCGAGATGCTGGAAGAAATGGCCCGCAACCGGGTAACCATGCAAATGTCTCCGCTGGTGGCACAAGGCATGCTGGTCTATGCCGAGGGCAAGTACATCATGAGTATGAGTTTCGAAGCTGGCAGACTTGAAGTGAATGGTCAGGAAATTCCCATTGCAGCGCTAATGAGCGGTATGCAAGGCGGCGGGCAATAAACGAACTGACGTGGCCCACAAACTGTGACGTGTGTCACAGGCTGGCGGCCAGGCTTTGTTATCGAGCAAGGCTGGGCCAACAGTTTTGAGCTAGCTGATCGGTAGCAACATAATGAATTACCTGTGTAATTTTCTTAATGAGCTGCATCAGGTTTGTAATGGTTTGGTGCCGACAGGTAAATGGGTAGTTATACCCGGAGTTGTGAGGTCTTTCACGGAAAAAGTTCAGCCTGACAACCATTATTTATATAACGTTAATGACCGCCATTCGGGTTGAGAAGGATTCTTACCACTAACCAGTAGTGAGACAGAACATGAACTACCGTAAATCACACATTTATCAAAAGCATTCGATACTGCTACTGTCAGTATTTGTACTGAGCAGTATGCTGATCACGACACTGGTCCATGCCGGAGATGAGTATACTAATCCCCGATTTTTGAAAGATTTTACTACCCTGGGTGCAAGTATAGACCTGAATGTTAACTGGGCCGATGATGAAGATCAGGAGCGCACAGGCTATAAATGGTTGCTGCCCTCCAATCTGCATGGGCAGGTCCAGAAAGGGGTGTATATGCTACAGATATCCAATACGCCTTCTTCTGCGTCAAGCCTGCTGGACAGGAGAAGCTCCAGTAATATGAAAATGACATTAGGTGTGGGATATCGTGATCCGGCGGTGAATCAGTTTCTGGACAGCGGTCTGGGTACAGACGATCTTATGTTAGGTACACGCGAGGATCAGTATCGTATTACTGGCCCGATGATGTTTATGTCGATCGGTAAACGTTGGTAAAAAAGATTTCCCCGATATTTCCTGGTTGTTGTCAGTCATCCAGGTGGTTACCGAGCGCAATAAAGTCAGAGACAGCAAGGTTTTCCGCACGACTGCCAGGGTTGATGCCAACCGCTTCCATTTCTTCAACTGTCGCAATTTCTCTTAAGGCATTACGCAGGGTTTTACGACGCTGGCTAAAGGCCATGCTAACCACCTGCCCCAGCTTATTCATATTCCTTGCCGTGAGTTGATGCAAGGGTTTTGGGGTCAGTTTGACGAAAGCTGATGTTACTTTGGGTGCAGGGTCAAAACATTCCGGCCCAATTTCGAACAACGGTGTTATTTCACAGTAGTACTGGGCCATTACGCTTAGCCGTCCGTATTGCTTGGTTCCCGGGCTGGCGGCCAGCCGCAGGACAACCTCTTTCTGCAGCATGAAGTGCATGTCAGCAATGCAGTGCTGAACAAACAGATGAAACAACAATGGGGTAGAGATGTTGTAGGGCAGGTTGCCGACGATTCGGGCCTGTTTGCCTGTCCGCACCAGCTGGCAAAAATCAAAGTTGAGCGCATCGGCCTGGTGGATATGCAGTTTTCCGGTCTGGTCGATGCCGGCCAGTAGTGGAATCAGGTCGCGATCCAGTTCCACCACATCCAGTGAATCCAGTCGCTCCAGCAAAGGCCGGGTGATGGCCGCCTTGCCCGGGCCAATTTCGATGACCTGGTCATCCACCGCAAGGTTTATCGCGCCGATAATGCGTGCAATGATGTCAGGGTCGTTAAGAAAATTCTGGCCGAACCTTTTGCGTGCCTTATGCTTCATTTTGTACCTGTACGGTGGCCGCTGCGGTTACGGCAGGCATTTGCCGGGCCGGGCCAGTTGCAAGGCAACAGTCAGCGCATAGCGCAGGCTGCTGCTGTCGGCCTGTCCGCTACCAGCCAGGCTCAGGGCAGTGCCATGATCTACGGAGGTGCGGTTAACAGGCAGACCTAGTGTCACGTTAACTGCCTGCCTGAAGCCGGCGTATTTAAGCACAGGCAGGCCCTGGTCATGATACATGGCCAGTACCACGTCGGTGTCGGACAATGACCGGGGCAGGAAGGCGGTGTCAGCAGGGACGGGTCCTTGCAGATCCAGTCCCTGCTGTCGCAATCGTTCCAGTAAAGGGCTGATGAAATCTTGTTCCTGCATACCGAGATGTCCGTCCTCGCCGGCATGCGGGTTAAGACCACAGACCCTGATGCGTGGCCGCTTCAGACCAAAGCGGCTACGCAGGTCGTGATCAAGTATGCGTATGACCTGTTCCAGCAGTTCGGGTGTTAGCTGTTGTGCGACTTCGTGCAGGGGAATGTGTGTAGTGGCAAGCGCCACCCGCAATCCGGGGGTGGCCAGCATCATCACAACCTGTTTACAACCGCATAGGTCAGCCAGAAACCCGGTATGACCACTAAAAGGTATGCCTGCCTGGTTGATAATACCCTTGTGCACCGGGCCGGTGACCAGCGCCTGTGCCACTCCATCCAGGCAAAGCTGAGCAGCGGTACGAATACATTCGAGGACATAGGTTGCATTATCAGCTTCGAGCTGACCGGGTCTGGCAGGAACAACCAGCGAGACTGGCAGGATACGGATACGGCCGGCAATCGGTGGTTCCTGCAGGTCCTTGATGGTGGCCGTTTCCATCACCAGTGATTTGCCGAGAAGTTCGGCACGTTGTAGTAACAGATCCTTGTCTGCGACCAGAATGATTTCACAATCAGGTTTTGTGTTCAGCAGGTCGATACACACATCCGGCCCAATACCGGCGGGTTCGCCCGGGGTGATAGCGATGCGTGCGGTTGCCAAGGTCGGTTCAGCTATCCAGTCGGTATTCGATATAAGCCTCATCGCGCAAGCGACGCAGCCATTGATCGGTTTTTTCCTGAATTTTTCGGTTGCGTAAAACCTTGCGAGCAGTCTGTTTGAGATGCTGCTCGGTATTATCATGTGTTTTCCGTTCAAGCACCAGGATAATGTGCCAGCCGAATCGTGTCTTAAATGGTGCACTGATCTGGTTTATCGCTGTTTCATCCATCTTTTTTTCGAACAACGGTACCATGGTGCCCGGACTAACCCAGCCCAGGTTACCACCCTCACGGGCTGACACAGTGTCATCCGAGTTTTTACGTGCCAGGACAGCAAAATCTTCACCTTGCTCGGCGCGTTGCCTGAGTTTTTCCAGCTGTGATTTTGCTTGCTGGTCAGAAACCAGTTCGCTGGTGCTTATCAGGATATGTCTGGCCAGTGTTTGTGCAACGGTATGTCGCTCGCTAGCGCCTCGGATATCATTCAGCTTGATGATATGAAAGCCACTGTAACTCTGGATGATATCACTGGTTTCGCCAGCCTTCATAGCGGGCAGGGTGCTGGTAAACAATGAGGGTATCTGTTCTGCTGAACTCCAGCCTTGTGCACCACCTTCCAGTGCCTTGCGGCCGTTGGACATCGACACGGCCAGTTCAGCAAAATCTTCACCGGCTGTCAGTCTGGTCTTTATGGTTTCGGCAATAGCACGTTTTTCACTGATTTGTCCCGGGCTGGCAGCTTCCGGCAGAGCGACCAGTATGTGCGAATAGTTATACTGGACGTTCGTCGTCTTGCTCATACTTTGCTGCGTGAGGTAGTCACTGATTTCCTGGTCACTAATACGAACCTTGCTGTCAATCTGTCGTTGTTTGAGACGTACCAGTGTAATTTCGTCACGAATTTGTTGTCTGAATTCGGAGTAATCCATGCCGTCGCGTGTCAGTGTCGAGCGTAGCTCTTCAATGCTCATCCTGTTCTGCTGGGCAATGCGTTTTATGGCCTTGCCCAGTGTGTCATCGTCAACACGAACGCCAGTTCGCGTGGCAACCTGCAGTTGCAAACGTCGAACAATCATGCGTTCCAGTGCCTGACGTTGCAGGACTTCCAGGGGAGGCAGGCGGGTGGATCTGGCGCGTAACTGCATAATTATCTTGCGCAGAAAATCATCCAGTTCGCTGAGCAGAATGACATCCTCATTGACGACTGCAATAATGCTGTCAAGCGGTTCCTGATCGTCTGTCTCTGGAGTGGCAGTCGTGGCAAGTGCGCTCAGCTGAAAAAACCACAGTAAGACGGGGACCAGAAAAAACAGTGCTGGTTTGTGTAAAACAGTCATGAAATACTCCGAATACGGCTGGCTCTGTTACGGGGTAAATCCGTAATACATTGAATAAAGAAGGAAATTGTAGCCAATCCCGTCAAAATATAGCTTATTGTACGCGCTCGCCGGGTCGATAGCCAAAAATCGTTCGTTCCAGCAGTTCATCTATCCTGGTACCGAAGTTACCCAAACCCTTGAATTGAATTTGTAGCAGAACCGACTGGGTACGGTCATCGCTTTCATTTAGTATATAACTGCGCGCGAGTACTCTGGCCAGCCAGCAGCAGGTCTCATATTGTATGCCGAGTAACAAGCCCTGAGTTCGTTGATCGTCCAGGGCGTAATTCCAGCGACCAATGCCCGTCCACTGCTGGCTTAGTGGCCAGATAAACGACACATCGGTTTGTTCGAAATCATCTCTTTCGTAACGGTAGGACAGGTTCAGGATATGCTGATTGTCTGAACGAAATTGCAGGCGAGCGGATGAGCGCGTTGTGTCAGACTTGTCCGGATCCCACTGGGTGGCGGCTGTTGCTATGGTGTATTTACCGAAATGTGCCCCGATCTCGGCGATCATTTCAGAACTGGAGCGGGTGCCCACAGGCCGGTTTGGCAAAGTAACTTCACGGTCACGAAAATACAGAACCTGTCCCAGGCCAACCCGGAAGATCTCATCGCCTGTATGGGTGTCAAGACTTCGGTGTGTGAGTGCCAGCGTAAGCTGGTTGGCATCACCGACACGGTCAGCGCCGGTGAAACGATTTTCACGGAACATCTGAGCAAATGAGAAGGTGTAGCGTCCCGTGTCGTATATCGGCAAGTCATCCTGATTACGGTTGGGTACGTACAGGTAAAACAGTCGTGGCTCCAGCGAATGAACCACGTTACGCCCGGCAATACGATCATTTCGTTCGAAAAACATACCGCTGTCCATGCTGAATACAGGCACGGTTCTGGTTTTGCTGTCAGGGAGCCTGTTGGTCGGGTCATCGGTATCGTAGCGCGTATAACGTAAGCCGGCCTTGGGTGTGACATAGTAGCCCGGCTGACGATAGTCATAACGAACCGCGGGGTATAAATCAAACCGGTTGCCGGTGGTCACATTATTTTCATGATCAAAACGTACTATTTCTGCATGAATCGGAAACTCCAGGCCTTCCACCTTGCCTTCTGGTGTACCATCCAGCGTAAGCTGAGGCAGGCGTCGGTAGGACTCGCTGGTAAGGCCAATAGGCTGAAAGTTTTGAACGCGCGTACGAAAGCGCCAGGTGTCCTTACTCCAGCCCAGATCAATACGTTGTTCAAGGTTGGTGATACTGGAAAGTGCCAGGGTTCCACCCAGGTCCTGGAAGTAATTTTTGTCCGAGACATGATTCAGATTGGCATCCAGCGACCAATTATTGGCGTATCGACTGTTATGCTTGTAGCTGAACGCACCCCGGTCATCATTGGTCAGGTTATCATCAGGCAGGTATTCGGCCAACAGTTTCCCTCCCCCGTTTTCATTTAAATAGCGGTATTCCACCCCGATTTGTGCGCCGCGGTCTGCATAGTAGCGAGGGGTAATGGTCGCATCACGGTTGGGTGCAATATTCCAGTAATATGGGGTGGCAGCGACGGTGCCGCTGAGATCCGTATAGCCTACGCTGGGTATCAGGAAGCCGGATTTACGTTGATCATCCAGCGAGAAACTCATGTAGGGAGTGTAAAAAACAGGTATATCCTTGAAACGGAGAAAAACCTGCTTAGCCGTGGCGACGTTCTGTTCACGATCCAGGGTTATCAGGTCTGCGCTTAATTCCCAGTCTTTTTTGTCAGCCGGGCAAGTGGTATAGGTGATATTTTCCAGCCGTGTATGCTTTGGGTTCAGTACATAAATAGAGTCAGCCGTGCCCCAGGCAGCCCTGGCCGAGAGTTCATAACGAGAGTCATGAATCTCTCCCGTGTGGCCGTTTATTAGTATCTCACCGGATTTACCGCGTATGGTTAACCCGGGTTGTTGCAGGATAACGTTTCCCTCGGCAATGGCACGCCCACTTTTGCTGAAATAGGTAACCTGATCGGCCAGCAGCCGCTTGCCAGACTTGTCTATCTGCACGTTACCCTGTAAAAGCCATTCAGTGATAGTGCCGCTACTGCTGTCAGCCTGAATGTTGGTGTCTTGTCCAGTTGTCTGTAGAGGCGGCAGGGTCTCGCTGATGGTATTACCCGGGCATGAGGCCAGACCGCCGGGAACCGGGGGAGCCGCATCTGCCGGGGCGATAAACCACGGAATACTCAGCGCCAGTACAAATATGAGTGGTATCAATCTAGTCACAGTACGGGTTTTAGCTCGATTTATTATAGCCACAGTCACTACTTAAGTTGGCCAAGAAGGCGTGGGTTGCATATTATGTATTTTCTGTCAGTTTTATCATGGTCGAATAGATGAAATGGAATAATAAAAGTTATGCCCTGCTGATCCTTGGCCTTGGTACTCTGTTTGTTGCTATTCTAATCTGGACGCGGCCGCAAAAACAGCCCCAACTTCTCACCTTGCCAGCCGCACGAGTGTATGTGGCTCTGCTCAGCCCTGCTTTATGGCAGCCCCGCGTTCAACGTATCGGGCGTTTTGAGCCCCGCCGGCGTAGTCAGTTGCATTTTGAAGTCAGCGGGGTGATTACCGGGCTACCTCTGAAAGCGGGCAAGCGTGTTAAGGCTGGTGATGTGTTAATGATACTGGATAACGCCGATTATCGCGATTCGGTGCGTGAGGCCAGCTCAAATCTCAAGCTGGAACAGGCAAGTATTGGGCGGGACCAGAATTTACTGAGACTGGCCAATGATAACCGGGCCTTGCAACAAGGTGAGGTGGCAAGACTCGAAAAACTCAACAAGAAGTCACTGGTTTCACGTACTGCACTGGACGCGGCCAGGCAGCGCAAGATCCAGCTAAGCGCTGACTGGGAACGTTTACAGTACAGTATGGATTCGGCCGATGCACGCCTGATGCTCAAACAGGTGGCGCTGGACCGGGCGCAGCGTAATCTTGACCGGACGCAGCTACGTGCGCCTTATAATGGTGTTGTTAACCGTATCGATGTCGAGTTGGGTGATCGTGTTGGCACGAACACTGATGTGGTAGAAGTGGTCGACCTGGATGAGCTTGAGCTATACGTGCAGGTACGAAGTGAAACGGCTGCATCGCTTGAAGTAGGGCAGCAGGTTGAGATACAGGTGCAGCAGGGCAAGCCGACCACAGGCTTGATTGTTTCCATACAACGGGATCCCGATGCTGGCATGACGACTCATGCAGTGCGCATACGTGTGTCAGCGAAGTTGGCTATGTCGGGCCAGCTGGCTACAGTAAAATTCAGCCTGCCGGAAAGTCAGGACGCCCTGCTGGTACCGGCAAGTGCCGTATTACACGACCAGGGCAGTAG
>DRJJ01000043.1 GCA_011052255.1 Gammaproteobacteria bacterium
CTAATATAATTATGAAATATTGATAATTATATCTGGCCTGCAGGTTGGTGATATCTGATGCAGGTGTTTACCGTATGTCCTTGTTTTCACATTATTTGACAAATTGGCATTAGCAATTATTAGCAAATGCTAATACAATGACTGCACTTTAAATATACAGATCAGGAGAAGTACATGTCTATTGACCGTATTATTTTTGCTTTTGCAGGTATTGTTATTCTGGCCAGTATTGCCCTGTCGCAGGTACATTCGGTGAACTGGTTGTGGCTGACCGGATTTGTGGGCCTGAATTTGCTGCAAAGCGCATTTACCGGTTTTTGCCCGCTTGCGATTATTGCTAAAAAAATGGGTGCCTGCCCTGGTGTGGCATTCAAGTAGCTCAATTCTGATCTGATCCCGGTTGACCGGTAGCAGTACTGCTCGAGGCGCACACCTCGAGCGGCTTCCTGATTTCGTTAAAATTCTTCTGAACGCGCTCTGCTGCAATCTCAGCGGCCAGTCTGCTTCTTGCGGGTGGCCTGCCGCGTTGATTTTTCTATGCTGCTATGCAAGTATAAGTACTTATATCCAAACAGAATTATGGATAAGCGAAAGCCACATTAAAGTGATACGAAAGCATGCCAATATAATTATAATTACTATGGTAAATGTAGTCTATGGGTATTCCTGGTACGGATTCGGGTTTTAATATCAGACAGGTGCTGACCGGTTGCTGTTTGCTGCTGGCTAGTACCCTGGCTACAGCGGAGCAAGTGGTTTACAGCTTTGGTGTTGTGCCCCAGTATGAATCACGGGTGCTGTTCAGTATCTGGCAACCTGTGTTGCAGGAGCTGGAGCGACGCACGGGGCTGAAATTCAGACTGGTCGGTAGTCCAAAAATACCCGTATTTGAGCAATCCTTTATTGCGGGTGAATTTGATTTCGCCTATACCAACCCGTTCCACTTATATCTTGCTGAAGGATACCAGGACTATATCCCCCTGATCAGGGATGGTAGTCGTATGCTGCAGGGGATCGTGGTGGTAAAAAAAGACAGCCCGTATAAAAAACTGGCTGATCTGCAGAACAAGACCATTGCCTTTCCTTCAGTGAATGCGCTTGGCGCTTCGCTGGCCGTACGAGCTACATTCTCTGATGCAGGATTGACGGCCTATAAGCCACTCTATGTGCAGACCCATAGCTCTGTGTACCTGCATGTGGCAACCGGGCTTACCGATGCAGGTGGTGGCGTTCTGTCGACCCTGCAGGCACAGCCCACGGCGCTACAGCAAGACATGCGCATTATCCAGACCGCAACCGGTATACCTACGCACCCAGTGGCCGCACATCCACGTGTGCCAGTTGAGCATCGTGAACGTGTTCAAAAGGCTTTTCTGGCCATGGCTAAAACGGCGCAAGGAAAAAAACTGTTAGACAGGATTCCGATGTATAAACCGGTCAGGACCGATATGAGGACATACAAGGTCATTTCCGCGATGGGGTTCGAAAAATACTATATCAAGCCTGCGCGTAAACAGGGTGACAGGTAACAGATATGTCATTACGCTGGAAAATCATCCTGCCATTTGTGTTGTTCAGTGCCTTGCTGGGTGGTTATCTTGATACGGTCTGGTTACCCGGTGTCATACAGCGCGTAGACGAGCAGACACTGATGCACCGGCAGGAACATCTGAAAAGCGTTGCTGAAGGACTGGTGCCGTTATTACTGGAAAATCAGCTGGCGACGGTTTACAGCACACTGGATTCTTTATTGGAAAGCAACAAGGACTGGCTGGAAATAGAGCTGATCAATGAGCAGGGTCGGTTGATCTACCCGTTGGGTAAGGCGGGGATGCACGTCATTAGCTCTGCCAGCCATTCCGGTACCCTGTCAGATAACAGTAGTGTGCTGTCACAGTCATTGAAATATAAAGGGACTGATCGGGGTGATATCTGGATCAGGGTTGATACGTTTCGTTCCGAGCAGCGCCTGACCGAGATGCGCTCAACACTCAGGCGTGCTTTTATACTGGTTATTATTGCTGTTATTGTGGTTATTATTGTCATACTTGAACTGGTAGTAAAAGCACCACTGACGCAGCTTGCCAATGCGGCCAATGCGCTGGCCAAGGGTGATTTTGCTGCGCGCTTACCTACCATATGGAACGATGAAGTAGGCATGATGGTCAGCAGCTTTACCAGTATGCGCGATGCAATGAAAAGCTATCAGAACAAACTGGAACGTTCGGTTGATATGCATCGCAGAACAGCTGAAGCCCTGTATACAGAAAAGGAACGGGTGACCTACCAGGCCAGCCATGATGCGCTGACCGGTCTTATTAACCGTTTTGAATTTGAACGAAAACTAAAGGATGTCATTCACTCAAGTGAGCGCGATGCTGCCTTGCTGTACATCGATCTGGATCAGTTCAAGGTTGTTAACGACACCAGCGGGCACCTGGCCGGCGATGAGTTACTCAAGCGTATTGCTATTGTACTGAATGAGTGCGTCCCTTCCCAGGCGACCGTCGCCAGGCTCGGGGGTGATGAGTTTGGGCTGATCTTGCAGATGGGTAGCACGGATGAGCTAGAGGCAACGGCAAGGAATATCTGCGCCGAGCTGGAGGCGCTGCGCTTTATCTGGGAGGGTCATAACTATCGGGTGACAGCCAGTATCGGTATTGTTTATCTGGATGAAGAAAATGCCAATATTACAGAGGTAATGAAACAGGTTGATAGCGCCTGTTATTCCGCCAAGGAACTTGGTCGTAATCGCATTTATGTATATCGGAAAGATGACCTGGATATTACCCATCGAATGAGTAATATGCGCTGGGTCGCACGTATTACCGAGGCGCTGGAAAATAATAAACTAACCCTGTTTTGCCAGCCGATCGTACCGGTGAACGAGGATGATGCAATAGATCATTTACACTATGAGTTGTTATTACGTATGCAGGGTCGTGGTAATGAGTTGATTTTGCCGGGGGCATTCCTGAGCGCTGCAGAGCAATATGGCCTGGCACCCAAAATTGACCGATGGGTGATTGAACATATTTTTTCCTGGCTGGGTAATCACCCGGAACATCTGCAAAAGCTGCATTTGTGTGCAATCAACCTGTCTGGCCAATCGCTTAGCGATGAATCTTTTCTTGATTTTGTACGTACGGCCTTTTCAGGACATGACATCCCTGCAGAAAAGATCTGCTTTGAGATTACTGAAACGGCAGTAATGACAGATCTGACCAGTGCCCACAGGCTAATCGACGAGTTGAAAGATACCGGCGTACGATTTGCGCTGGATGATTTTGGTACCGGCCTGTCTTCTTTTGCTTATCTGAAATCGCTGCCGGTTGATTATCTGAAAATTGATGGCGTCTTTGTGCGTGATATACTTCGTGATCCAATCGATCGTGAAATGGTGCGCTCGATTAACGAGGTAGCCCACATTATGGGCATCAAAACGATCGCTGAATTTGTTGAAGACAGGGATATCCTGTCTGAGCTGAAAAAGCTTGGCGTCGATCAGGCACAAGGCTATGGTGTGGGCAAGCCAATACCGCTGGACAGTCTTGAAAAGGGCGAACTTCACATCGCGCTGTAAGCATTACGGCTAAACTGCGTCTAACTAGCAAAGGTAAGCACGATATGGATTTTATTACAGTAGAGCACAATCCGTCCCCGATGAAGCTGGAAGTATTAAACGTGGATATCTGGCCGATATGGACTCATGAGGTTGGGCAATTCGACTGGCATTATGACACCAAAGAAATGTGTTACATCCTTGAAGGTGAGGTGGTGGTTACGCCGGTTGATGGCGAGCCGGTAACCCTGAAAGAGCGTGACCTGGTAAATTTTCCGAAGGGAATGGATTGTAGCTGGGACATCCGCTCACCGATACGTAAACACTATTTGCTGGGTGACTGATCTACCTGCTCCGCTTACCTGAACAGATAGTATCGAGTGGTCATTTACTGATGTGAGCTACGTATTTTTCCAGGCCTTGTGGCTGTAATTCCAGCAGCTCACAATCGATTACCAGTTCATCTTCTACCCCTTCCAGCTTCAGACGCAGACTGACTTCACCCTGTACCGAGACCGGCATGGGTACTTCATCACGATAGACAAACGCGTTATGGGTCAGCTGGCCTGAGCGGACAGTACCGACAGGATCAGTTGAGCCAGAAAGGGTGGCTTGTTTGATCAAAAGTTGTCCTTGCTGCTTCCAGCGTGTCTGGTCGATCGAACCAGCCAGTGATTTCAGGAGAAAAAATGGTGCCAGCTGTAGTACCAGATTATCACCCTCACGATTTATTGAAGTGATCTCACTACCCCGAAATTCCCAGACTATGGTCGACATTATAATAACCTTTTAATAAGTGTCGGAATATTTTACACAATTTATGACAAAAAATCGCCATTATAAAAAAAATGGAAATAAGTCTTTGTTTTTAAAAGCCTTGAAATTATTGTGCATGAATCATGCATTATTTGAAGTGTTTTTGCCGTGACGGTATGATGGGCATATGTTCGATGAAAACAAAAAACTGGATTTTGATTCTGCCATGCGCCTGGCGCAGGACAATCCGGATGCGTTCGAACAGTATCGCCGTGAGGCAATTGATGGCCTGATAGAGCGCATACCCGTCCACAACCAGGAGCGGCTGCGACGTTTGCAGTGGCGCATTGATCAGGAGCGTAAGCGCTCAGGTGACGCCATGTCTGCCTGTGTCCGTATTTATGAAATGATGTGGGATTCCTTTACCGGTGATCGAGGTCTTGTCAGTCAACTGCATCATCTGCAGGACTTGTGTACCTCAGGTAATCCACCGGCAGCCGCCACAGCCCGTATTCTGAGTTTTGAGCGTCACTGAGCCTGCAACAGAACTGTGTGTCTGTACTTGTAGCCTGCCTATGAGATATTCAGACAATACCCCTTAATAGATCAGGAAACCCCAGATTAATTACCGTCTCCCGGCGTTATTTCACACTACCGATGACATAAATGTATTAGTATTGGTAATCAATATTTACTTAACAGGTCAGTCTATGATTACTAGAAAACTATTCCTGGGGTATCTTGTCGCAAGTATGCTTTTTCCTGTATTCAGCCTGGCGGATGAAGCCAGTGAGCAGGGCACTTACGATCAGGACGAAATGTACAAGGAAGCGAGTGGTTTTTTTGGCAAGGGCGCTGAAGGTCTGGCAGATGTGCTGAACAAGGTGTTTAGTGAGAAGGGTAGGCCCAACGGTTATATCAAAGGGGAAGAGGCCAGTGGCGCACTGGTGGTGGGTGTGCGTTATGGCAGAGGTACGCTGGTGATGAAGAACGGCGCTACACGCAAGGTATTCTGGCAAGGGCCGTCAGTAGGATTCGATGTCGGGGCTAATGCATCCAAGGCCTTCATCCTGATTTATGATCTCAAGAAAACAGATGATATCTATCAGCGCTTCCCGGGAGTTGAGGGGACCTTGTATTTTGTTGCCGGAGTAGGTGTCAACTATGTATCGACCGAAACGATAGGACTCGCGCCGATACGATTTGGTCTGGGCTGGCGTCAGGGTGCGAATGTGGGTTATATGAATATCACCAGGAAAAGTAGCTGGATACCATTCTGAAGCTGCAACAGTTCAGGTGCTGAACCAGTAAATCTATTATAAATATTGAAATTATATGGGCACACCACCACCGCCCTGCGTAAACAGTAGCAGGGTATTAACCGGGATAATCTTTACCGATCAGGTGTGCGTGGCTCTAACCATGTTTCCTGCCAATCGGGTGGTCTGCCAGTAGCAGGCTGGATCCTAGTGTGTTGGATCATCACCTGCCATCGGCTGCGGATTATTCAGATTGGTGGTAAAATCATTTCCCGGATGTTCGACTGCAATATCCAGATAGGTACGCTTGTTCTCTTCGTTTTCGAAAAAGATTTTAATCGCTGAATCGCCTTCGCCATCGATCACAAACGGGTGCTGTTCCGGATTCATTACATCATGCAGTGAGATAGGGTCTGTGGTTGTGGTTCTCATGATGCTACCCTCCTGAGTTGGATGTAAGTCAGCTATGAATGATGAGGCATTCGCTGAAACTGCATATCAGTAGGTGCAGTGACAGACAAGATGCCACTTAATGACTGGTTTTCTAGCTCTGGTTCAAGCATAGCATAGGCAGTTTTTTTTGCATGTTGTGGCCAGCCGGGTTACGGTTTGGCCTGGGTAGAGACCCTCATAAGTGATTGAATTACTATCAGGGAACAGACAAACAGAGCAAGTGGGATACGGTTGTTTAAGGTAATTGAACAAAAACTGGCTGACATTAACAAGGCTGGATTGAGCGCCAGGCTGGCAGATCGACAGATCGGTCTGGAGCGTGAGGCGTTACGTGTTAACCAGCGTGGCAGTATTTCGCAAACAGCCCATCCAAAGGGTCTCGGTTCACCCCTGGTGCACCCGGCCATTACCACTGATTACTCAGAAGCCCTGCTGGAATTTATAACACCTCCGCTGGGCAGTATTGAGGAGGTCATGAACTGTCTGGGTGATATACAAGGCTTCGTCTATACACAACTGCAGGATGAGTTGCTCTGGGCAGCCAGCATGCCTTGTGTAATAACCGGTGACAAAGGTATTCCGATAGCTACATATGGCCAGTCTAATCCAGGCATGATGAAAACCATTTACCGGCGCGGTCTGGCACATCGTTATGGCCGTGTTATGCAGGTTATTGCCGGTGTGCATTATAACTATTCCATGAATGACAGCTTTTGGGCCGAATACCAGGCTTTACTGGGTAACCAGAGGTCCCTGAAAGACTTCAAATCAGAACAATATTTTGCTCTGATTCGAAATCTATTACGCATGGGCTGGATGGTGTCTTACCTGTTTGGTGCATCACCAGCTGTGTGTAAATCATTTTTGCAGGGGGCGAAAACTGATCTGGAAATATATGACGAGACGACCTTCTATGGCCGCTACGCTACATCCTTGCGCATGGGGGATATTGGTTACCAGAATA
>DRJJ01000044.1 GCA_011052255.1 Gammaproteobacteria bacterium
GAGCTTGCATCGCGTGACCACGTCCGTAAAACATTACCATTAATCAAAGACTTACTGAATGAGTGCGGTCTGGATCTGGAGCAGCTGGGCGGGCTGGCCTACACCGCCGGGCCGGGGCTGGTCGGCGCCTTGCTGGTGGGCGCCTCGATCGGCCGCGCTCTGGCATGGGCACTGGGCCTGCCGGCGGTGCCAGTGCATCATATGGAAGGTCATCTACTGGCGCCGATGCTGGAGCCGGACAAGCCAGCCTTTCCGTTTATTGCACTACTGGTATCCGGCGGGCATAGCCAGCTGGTGCAGGTAGAAGGCGTGGGGCAATACACTCTGCTCGGTGATACGCTGGATGATGCGGTTGGCGAGGCGTTTGATAAAACCGCCAAATTGCTCGGCCTGCCCTACCCCGGTGGCCCGGCGCTGGCCGAGCTGGCGTTACAGGGCAAGCCCGGGCGCTACCGTTTTCCGCGACCGATGACCGACCGGCCGGGGCTGGATTTCAGTTTCAGCGGTATCAAGACCTTTGCGATCACCACCTGGCGCGACTCGCCTCAGGATGAGCAGGCAAAGGCCGATATTGCCCATGCCTTTCAGCTGGCCGTGGTCGAGACGCTGGTGATCAAGTGCAAGCGGGCGTTAAAGCAAACCGGGCTGAATACGATGGTAATAGCCGGCGGCGTGGGCGCAAATCAGCTGTTGCGTGAGTCACTGGATGTATTGATGCAGTCGCTGGGAGGTCGGGTGTATTACCCGCGGCCGGAATTCTGTACCGATAACGGTGCGATGATTGCGCATGTGGGCTGTTTACGCTTGATGGGTGGAGAGCAGGATGAGCCGATTATTCGGGCGCGGCCGCGTTGGCCGTTGGTGGAGTTGAGCCCACCGGGGGTGAGTTAAGGCATTCTAAGGACAAACCCCTCTCCCCCAGGGAGAGGGTTAGGGTGAGGGGATCAATAGCTAAGCCTCTGTCCCATCTATCAAATTCCGAATATTACTGCGATGACGCCAGAACAGCATCACGGTGATGACCGACAAGGTACCGGTATAAACCGGTTCACCAACCAGAAAATACGCATACACCGGCATCACCAGAAAGGCACTCAGTGCCGACAGCGCCGAGATGCGCGATAGCGCAAATACCACCAGCCAGGTGGCAATCGTAGCCAGTCCGACCATCCAGCTGGATGCCAGTAACACGCCCAGCGCAGTCGCAACCCCCTTGCCGCCGCGGAATCCGAAAAACACCGGGTATAAATGGCCTATAAAGGCCGCAAATGAGGTTGCTGACAGCGTGATCCAGTCGGGTTGTATCCATAATGCGGCCAGTACCGGGAATACGCCTTTTAGTACATCACCGGCCAGTGTCAGTGCGGCCGCTTTTTTACCGCCGACGCGCATCACATTGGTGGCGCCCGGATTGTGTGAACCCTGGGTGCGCGGGTCGGGCAGGCCCATGCTGCGACAAACGATAATGGCACTGGACAGCGAGCCCATCAGGTAGGCGATGATGACCAGAATGGCGGCGGTAACAGGATCTGCAATCATAGGTGTATTGGAACCGTTGCGCAGGTGCGCGTCAAGTAGCTGCCTGATATAGTGTGCCCCTATACATTAGGACTGGCGTTATGGACATTATTTTTATTCGCGAATTACGTATTGAAACCATCATTGGTATTTATGACTGGGAGCGTAATATCAAACAGCCGGTGGTACTGGATCTGGAGATGGCGACTGACATCCGCAAGGCGGCCGCCAGTGATCATATAGATGATACGTTGAACTACAAGGCCGTAGCCAAGCGCCTGATCAGCTTTGTTGAGGGCAGTAACTTTGAGCTGGTTGAAACGCTGTCAGAGAAGATTACCGAAATTATCCTGCAGGAGTTTGGTGTGGTCTGGGTGAGGCTGGTGCTGAACAAGGCAGGCGCAGTGACTGGTGCAGCCGGGGTTGGCATTATTATCGAGCGCGGTGAAAAGCCTGCATGACTCAGGTTTATGTCAGCATAGGCAGCAATATTGAGCCGGCGCGTTATGTGCGGCTGGCGATTGAGGAGATGCGCAAGGTATTTGCCAGTATGCAGCTGTCACCGGTGTATGAGACCGAGCCGGTTGGTTTTGAAGGTGATAATTTTTTTAATCTGGTGGCGGGTTTCGATACTGACTTGCCGGTAGAGGCAGTGCTCGATCAGCTGCACGCGATTGAAGATCAATTCGGGCGCCAGCGCGAGGGCGAACGTTTTGTTGCCAGAACGATCGATCTGGATCTGCTGCTATTCGGTGAGCTGGTCGGTGAGGTGCATGGTACGCAGCTGCCACGCGATGAAATTGAGCGCTATGCATTTGTGTTGCGGCCCTTATATGATCTGGCGCCGGAGCTGGTACACCCGCTTAGCAGGCAGAGTATTGCTTCATTGTGGCAGGCCTTTCCACAACATGATGAGAAGATGGTTAAGGTGGATCTGGCTAACTATTAACCGACCGCCCACCATCCACCGTCAACACCTGCCCGCTGACATAACCGGCTTCAACCAGATACAACACCGCTTTCGCAATATCTGCCGGGTCGCCCTGCTTTTTCAGGAAGGTGCGCGAGATGATTCGTAACCGGGTTTCCTCATCCATTTTATGTTCCGGCCACAGGATAGCACCCGGCGCGATTGCATTGACGCGAATCTCGGGCCCCAGTTCGCAGGCCAGCGCGCGGGTCATCATCACCAGTCCGGCCTTGGCGATGCTGTAAACCGGGTAGTTCTTAAGCGGACGTTCGGCATGGATGTCGACGATGCTGATAATCGTACCCTTGCGTTCACGCAAATAAGGTGTGGCGGCCTGCGACAGAAAAAACGGCGCCTTTAAATTGCTGCCGGTCAGGTCGTTCCATTGTTGCTCGGTGACTTCACCCACAGCGGTTGGGTAAAAGGTTGAGGCATTATTAATCAGTACATCCAGCCCGCCCCAGCGAGCCGCAGCCTCACCCACCAGTCGTGGCAGGCTGTCTGTCTTGAGCAGGTCAGCCTGAATCAGGATCACCGAGTCCGGGCGTAGCGCCTGCAGTTCGGCCTGTATCTGCTCGGCCTCTGCACGGCTTTTGCGGTAGTGCAGTGCAATATTGGCGCCTTGCTGATGCAGGTGGCGTGCTATGGTGGCACCGATACGGTGAGCGGCACCGGTAATCAGGGCTGTTTTGCCGTGCAGGCTACATTTAGAATAGTCGTCATTCATTGGCTTACTATAACCATTCTTGATAACAACAACCAATCACCTGGGTAATGACTATTGCAGGTAAACCCCTTCTCCCTTAGGGAGAAGGTTGGGATGAGGGGATCAATTAAGAACAAGTCTATCTGTTTTGATCCCCTCACCCCAACCCTCTCCCTGAAGGAGAGGGAGCTAAAGGAACGTTTCGACGTGGAAAAGATTAAACCAGAGGCGACCGATGTATTGCCGCAACCCGATGAAGACAGTGCCGCGCACAGTGCCCGGGTAACACGGGCTATTCGTGATGCCCTGGATCAGGCCGGTGGCTGGCTGCCTTTCTCGGCCTATATGGAGCTGGCATTGTACGCGCCGGGTCTGGGCTACTATTCGGCCGGCCGGCGCAAGTTTGGCCAGCAGGGTGATTTTGTTACCGCACCGGAAACCAGCGCGCTGTTTGGCCAGTGTCTGGCACAGCAATGTGTAGAATTGCTACAGGCGATGGGGGGTGGCGATATCCTGGAAGTCGGCGCCGGCAGTGGTGTGATGGCGGTCGATGTGCTGACCGAGTTACAGCGAAAGCAGTGCCTGCCCGGCCATTATTACATACTGGAACTGAGCGCTGATCTGCGTGCTCGCCAGCAGCAGCGTATTGAAAAGGCATTGCCAGGCCTGCTGCAACGTGTGCACTGGCTGGATGCGTTGCCAGAACAGTTCGAAGGCATCGTACTGGCCAACGAATTACTCGATGCAATGCCGCTGGAGCGTTACCGCGTACTGGAGCAGGGTTTTGCGATTCAGGGCGTGCTGTGGGATGAGCGGGCAGAGGCCTTTGCCTGGGATGAACGCCCGGTATCTGCAGAACAGACCGTTATGCTGGAGCAGCTGGTGGCTCGACTGGGTCATCAGCCGGTAGTCGGTTACCTGCTGGAGGTGAACGAACGCGCAGTGGCCTGGGTAGCGCAACTGGCATCCTGCCTGACACGGGGTGCAGCCATCCTGATC
>DRJJ01000045.1 GCA_011052255.1 Gammaproteobacteria bacterium
CCCGCCATATATTACTATTCCCGCTGCTATAGTTTGCACCATCAATCGAAAGAGGAATGACAAATTCATATAGTCATCTACGAATGAAACCAGCGCAACCAGTACAGATCCAGCCGCCAGCCACAAGAGGTCGGATAAATCCAGATCGGTTGTTGCTGATATAAAAACGATAAACAGAGCAATAGTTATAAAAATTGCTAACCCACCAGCCCTGGGGGTTGGAGAGTCATGCAGGGATCGTTCATTAGGATGGTCAAGAATATAGAACCATGTGCCTGGTATCGTTAAATATCGCGTTAACAAAAGACTACAGGCAAAAGCCAGAAAAATCATAACAAGCTGAATCATTATTGCATACCTTTTCGGTACTCATCAATTAATTCAGGTAACGTTGTGTAAAATGTTTTTGTTGTCGTGTATCCCAGCTCATCGTGAATTTTTTTGCATGAATAATAAGCCGAACCAAATAACTTCCTGTAAACGTCACTATTAAACATAAAGGGACTGCCATTTATTCTTCCAAGCAAATCGCCTGTTTTGGCCAGTGACTTGAATACAATGACAGGCATTCGCAATAATGGTGCTCTACCTTTTAACTGTTCAACTATTTCTAGATAAATCCTGTAGGTTGAATAAAACTCACCATCAGTGATTATGTAGATATTATTATTTGCATTTTTTCTCGTAATTGCTAACAATATCGCCTGAACAACATCATCTACATGGATCATCGACCTTTTGTTATCAATATCCGGTAATGGCGGAAAACGGTTTTTATCTATTTGGGCAATCATACGCGGCAGGCTTCCCTTGTTGCCTGTACCATATACCATCGGCAGCCTGAGCACACACACATGTATCCCGTATTTTCTACCCAATTCCAGCACCAGCCGCTCCGCAGCCAGTTTTGAAAGGCCGTAAGGAGACTCGGGTTGACAGATACTCTCTTCGTCGACAAGAGTATCTGTGCTCTCTCCCATCGCCTTGACGCTACTGACATAGATAAATTTCTTCACCCCGGCCTGAACGGCTTTTGCAATCAGGAAACGTGTTCCATCTTCCGTAATAGCAAAATGTTTATCATCAATTTCTCGCCCCTTCTCCTGATGAACATAACTGGCCAGATGGATAATACAGTCTATGCCAGCAAGCATGTCATCTGGCATAGAACCATGTTCCGTCAAGTCACCCTGAACAACAGAAACTGAATCACGTAAGGCTGGAATAGATTGTTTTCGGCTTAGAATCGTAACAGGTGCTACGGTGTTTACAGTTTGTATTAATCTGGTGCCAATAAAGCCTGATCCGCCAGTAATAAACAGACGCTTATCTCCTAGAGCTTGTATTGCTTTCTCAGTATTAACTATCATGTGCTTCATTGACTGGTTCGCAGCAAAACAGAGCCATTAGTGCAAATCTCGATAAACAGATATAGTATCAGCTATTACCGTGTCGGATGAGAAGCATTCCATCACCAGTTTTCTACCCGCCTGCGACATTTTTTCTCGTAAACCCGTATTTTCAATTAATTTCCTGATAGCTTTTACAAGATCCGGGACACTTTTTTCCATCACCAGAATACCGTTCTCGCCATTCTGTACTATTTCCCGACAACCTGCGATATCAGTTGCCACAATCGGGCGACCCGATGCGGCAGCTTCGATTAACACTTTTGGAACACCTTCACCATAATACGTAGGCAAACAAACGATATTCGACATCCTTATAACCTCAGGCATATTATCGCGATGGCCCCACCATTCTATATAGCCTTCAGTATGCCATGATGTTAACACTGGCACCGGCACTGAATTCGGGTTGCCGCTGTCACTATCTCCAATTAGTGCAAAGCGTGCGACCATTTTATCACTATTAATCAGCCTGGCCGCATCAACAAATTGACTGACACCTTTATCATATAGCATTCTACTCGCCAGTATAACCAAAGGTAGCCCTTGAGAAGGCTCTGGTTCCGGATAATATTCATTTACATCTACTCCTGAACCTTTTATAACGACAGCATTTGTTTTGTTGACCAGGCGTTTGCCAATAAAGAAATTATAATTTTCTGTATTTTGAAAGATAACTTCCATATTTTTGTGTTTTAGCGCTGCACGGTACACTATAATAACTATCTTTTTTCTTATTGCTGCTACAAACCCTGTTTCTGTAAAAACATGACCCAATCCCGGAATTGCATTAACAATAGCAGGTACCTTCGCCAAGCGAGCAGCAATCGAGCCATAGAGAACGGGTTTGATGGTAATATGATGTATCAGGTCTGGTTTTAATTCTTTATACAATGTGTAAAGAGAATATAGTGAACGTAGTTCCTGAAACGGATTAGAACCACTTCGATTCATAAGTATGGAATGATGAACAAAATTATTTTCTGTTATCTTCTCGACATCATTATCCATTGGCGTTGCAACATGTACACGATAGCCCTGACTCAGAGCTCCCCGTGCCAGCAACAGTCTATGTGACAGAAAGAATGAGGCTTTATTAACAACAAAGAGAAGTGTTTTTTGCTGAGACATATCCTGGTTTCGTTTGTGCCTTGTAGAATTCACAACTTCAGTTCAATCGCTAGTTAATACTTTCCAGCCATGCCTGAAACATCAATACATCCCACAGATAATAGTGCCAGCGACGCTTACCTGTAATATGTTCATGCCACATTTTCAGAATGGGATCAGGATTAAAATATCCTTGTTCACGCAGGCGCTTCTCATCCAGTAGCATTTCTGCCCAATCTCGAAGTGGTCCACATAACCAATGATCGATAGGTACACCAAAGCCCATTTTGGGGCGCTCCATGAGGTCACGCGGAACATAACGATACAATACCTGGCGCAGCAGCCATTTGGCCTGTCCATTGCGTTGCTTAAGAGCCATGGGCACCTTCCAGGCAAATTCTACCACTCGATGATCCAGTAGTGGTACCCGTGCTTCCAGACTGACTGCCATACTTGCCCGATCCACTTTTGTCAGAATATCATCAGGGAGATAGGTCATTGAATCCATGTACATCATCCGTTCACGTAATCCCGGCAGTATTGGCAGCTGTTCAGGTGTGTTAAAAATAGTAGGTGGCTCTGCCCCACCCAGAACCACACCCGCTGGATCCTTCCAGTGAGACACCAACCGATGATAATACGTTTCTCCTGAGTCTACCCTCACTACATCAGCCAGTTTTGGCAATCGATCTGCCAAATGCGGGATCTGGAAACGTTTTGGTAACAATCCAAGCAGACTCTCCAGAGATGCTCCCGGTATAGCCTGCATCATCCCTCCCAACATACGCCTCAATGGTGCCGGCAACCAACGCAGGGCTCGCCAGACCTGGTAACCCTGGGTATAACGGCTATAGCCGCAAAAAAGCTCATCACCACCATCACCGGAAAGACTCACCGTCACATGCCGACGCGCCAGTTCGCTAACCAGCAAAGTTGGAATCTGGGATGAATCCGAGAATGGCTCATCCCAGATAGCAGGCAAACGAGGAATAACAGCCATGGCTTCTTCCGGAGTTACGTAGAGTTCAGTGTGATCTGTACCCAGGTGCTTTGCTACAGCCTTTGCATGTACGGCCTCGTTATAACCCTTCTCATGAAACCCAATGGTAAAGGTTTTGACCGGTCGGACAGACTGGGCTTGCATGAGTGCAGTCACGATAGTTGAATCAAATCCTCCCGAAAGGAAGGTACCCAGAGGTACGTCTGCCGCCATGCGTCTGACCACAGCATCGCGTAACAGCCCATCCAGCTCGTCTGTGAGCTCCTCCACAGGAGCATGGGCATCCGAGGCACCCGTTTCAGCAATTTTTCCCAGATCCCAATAACACTGTTGATCAGAGACAATCTGCCCTGCTTCGCGAACAACTATAAAATGTGCCGGCTTCAGTTTATTGATGCCCTGGTAGATGCTCCAGGGTGCGGGTATATAACTGTGGCGCATATAAAGCG
>DRJJ01000046.1 GCA_011052255.1 Gammaproteobacteria bacterium
GTACATAGACGTTGTCTTTATGGTCAAACTCAAAATCCAGCCAGGAGCCACGGTAAGGGATGACACGCGCGTTAAACAGCAGCTTGCCAGATGAATGAGTCTTGCCCTTGTCATGGTCGAAGAATACACCGGGTGAACGGTGCAACTGGGAGACAATTACGCGCTCGGTACCATTGATAACAAAGGTACCATTGTCTGTCATGAGTGGAATCTCACCCATGTATACTTCCTGCTCCTTGATGTCCTTGACAGGCTTGGTGCCCGCAGGCGCGTCCTTATCATAGATCACCAATCTTACCTTGACGCGCAAGGGCGCTGCATAGGTCATGCCTCGTAATTGACATTCCTTGACATCAAATACCGGTTGACCCAGTTTATAGCTGACGTATTCAAGTGCCGCATTACCCGAGTAACTTTCTATAGGGAATACCGATGTCAGCGCACCATGCAAGCCGGCATCCTTGCGATCCCCTTCCGAGGTCGAAGTCTGCAAAAACTTGTGGTAGGAGTCGATCTGTATCGCGAGCAAATAGGGCACATCCAGAACACTGGTCTGTTTGCCAAAATCCTTGCGAATACGTTTCTTTTCGGTATAAGTGTAGGCCATGAGTACCTCAGCTAATTCAACTATTCAGTAAATGAAGCATCAACCCGGTTACGGGTGAGACATCATCAATCGGCTAACCAAACCATCCATGATGGCGTTAGCCGGGCAATACAAACAGGAAAAGGCCGGCAGCCATACAGAGGCCACCAGCCATTCCTTATGCATCACATGGTTGCCGCGAGGCAACCCGGATACCTGCAGTTACTTGAGTTCGACAGATGCGCCGGCCTCTTCTAACTGCTTTTGGACATCCGCTGCTTCGTCTTTCGACAGACCTTCCTTGATAGTGCCTGGAGCACTTTCAACGAGTTCTTTGGCTTCTTTCAGGCCCAGACCGGTAATAGCACGTACTACCTTGATCACGCCTACTTTGCTTGAGCCAAAGCTGGTCATTACAACATCAAAATCAGTCTTTTCTTCAGCAGCACTTTCGCCGCCGCCCGCCGCAGCGGGAGCCGCAGCAACAGCCGCCGCAGCCGATACGCCGAATTTTTCTTCCATGTCAGAAATAAGGTCAACGACCTCCATTACTGTCATGCTGGAAATGGTTTCCAAAATATCTTCTTTAGAAACTGCCATGGTCTTTCTCCTAAATCAAAAAATTATTTATGATCAGATTATCCAGAATATGGATGACTACTTCTGGTCACGAATTGCAGCAACGGTACGAACCATTTTGCCGGGAACTTCATTCAGTGTACGAGCGAGCTTCTCTACCGGTGCGAGCATCACAGACATCAGCATGCTGATAGCCTGATCACGTGTCGGCATACTAGCCAGGCGATCCAGATCGGACGCGTCCAGCATCTGACCACCTAACGCTATTAGCTTGACCACCAGCTTCTTGTGTTCCTTACCAAAATCTTTCAGGACACGAGCAGCTGAACCCGGATCTTCCTGCGAAAAAGCAAGAATCAGCGGGCCGGAAAAGCCGTCTTTCATACATTCAAATTCAGTACCTTCGACAGCACGCTTTGCCAAAGTATTTTTGACAACGCGCATATAGACGCCCTCACTACGTGCTTTGCTACGTAGATTGGTCATCTCGTCGACCGTCAGGCCACGATATTCAGCTGCAATTGCTGAAAGCGCATTGGAAGCTACCTCTGCGACTTCAGTGACTACAGCCTTCTTCTGTTCCAGTGTCAGACTCATATTTATTGCCTCCTGGAAGCAGCCTTAACAAACCCCGTCACCCTGGAACACAAAGTGACGAGCACCTGGTACGGCAAGCATCCAGTTATTAACCTTTATGCATTGCCATCTGCGCTGGCCGGCTTTCACCGTTTAACCCCGGTTTATAAATACATACCAGAGACCTGCGGTCTTTGACGACCCGACCACTACCCGAAAGTAATAGCCGGACGCAAAAGCCCTTACATCACAGCCAGACTTCAATCAGCCTGTCTGTGCTGCATCCCGTTACAGGGATGCGCTATCTATTGATATACCCGGACCCATGGTCGATGAAACAGCCACGCGTTTCAGATAATGACCTTTGGCTGAAGACGGTTTTGCCTTGACCAGGGCGACTACCAGCGCCTCCAGATTTTCGCGCAGCGCCGCTGCATCGAAATCCATGTTGCCGATAGCACAATGAATAATTCCGTTCTTGTCTGTGCGGTATCTGACCTGACCGCTCTTGGCATTTTTTACAGCCTGTGCGACATCAGCAGCTACCGTGCCCACTTTCGGGTTTGGCATCAGGCCACGCGGACCCAGCAACTGACCCAGCTGCCCGACCACACGCATCGCATCCGGGCTCGCAATCACTACATCATAATTCAGGTCGCCGCCCTTCATGCTGGCAGCCAGGTCTTCCATACCTACCACATCAGCGCCTGCTTCTTTCGCAGCGTCTGCATTGGCGTCACCGGTAAACACAGCAACACGTACCGTTTTACCTGTGCCATTCGGCAGGATTGTTGAACCACGCACCACCTGATCTGATTTACGCGGGTCAACACCCAGGTTGACACTCACATCGACGGATTCCACAAATTTGGCACGCGGCAGGGCTTTTAACAGCTCCAGCGCTTCATCGATCTGGTATTGCTTGTCCAGATCCAGCTTTTCAGCGCATGCTTTCTGTTTTTTCGTTAGCTTGGCCATGATTATTCCACCCCTTCCACGTCCAGACCCATGCTACGTGCAGTGCCTGCAATGGTACGCACAGCAGCATCCATATCACTGGCGGTTAGATCAGGCTCTTTGGTCGTAGCAATTTCTTCCAGCTGCGCACGGGTAACCTTGCCAACCTTGACGGTGTTCGGAGTACCGCTGCCCTTGGCAACACCTGCCGCCTTTCTAAGCAACACGGCCGCAGGCGGTGTTTTGGTAATAAAGGTAAAGCTGCGATCGTTATAAACCGTGATCACAACCGGAACAGGCATGCCTGGCTCAAGACCCTGCGATTTGGCATTAAATGCCTTGCAGAATTCCATGATGTTTACGCCATGCTGACCCAGCGCCGGCCCAACAGGTGGACTCGGGTTTGCCTGACCAGCAGGCACCTGCAGCTTTATATAAGCTTCAATCTTCTTTGCCATTTTCTACTCCTGTGGGTAATAACGTTTGTGCACTACCGCAGACATTGTCTGTGGCGCTATCAAACTCCCCTTTTTTAAAATATTCGAGTTACGACTACCGATACAGCGGCACTGCGCATCTCACTACAAACAGACCAGACGTAAAATAAAAGCCCTAGGCTTTTTCAACCTGTCCAAAATCCAGCTCAACCGGCGTAGAACGCCCAAAGATCAACACCGCTACGCGCAGCTTGCTCTTTTCATAATTCACTTCTTCCACGACACCGCTAAAGTCGTTAAACGGCCCATCAATAACCCGCACCATTTCACCCGGTTCAAACAGAACTTTGGGCTGTGGTTTCTCAACGCCTTCCTGCACACGCTGCAGGATGCTATCTGCTTCCTGATCGGTAATCGGTGCCGGCTTGTCACTGGTTCCACCAATAAAACCGAGAACCTTGGGTGTGTCTTTCACCAGATGCCAGGTTTCGTCGTCCATTTCCATATTGACCAGCACATAACCCGGAAAGAACTTACGTTCACTACGGCGTTGCGTACCTTCTCTCATTTCCACCACTTCTTCAGTCGGAATGAGGATTTCACTGAACTTGTCCTGCATGGCAAGACGTTCGACGCGTTCTTCCAGGCCTCGCTTTACATGGTTCTCATACCCTGAATAGGCATGCACCACATACCATCGCATCGTCATCGCCTTAACTCCCCTGCCCGGTCAGGAACTTGATTGCCCATAACAGGAAGGTATCCATAATCCATAATACGATGCCAACAACAAAAACCATCAACATCACGATCATCGTGGTTTGCATGGTCTCGGCACGCGTTGGCCACACCACCTTGCGCACTTCAATACGCGCATCGCGTATGAATGCCAGGGCAGTACGACCCCTGGTCGTCTGCGCGGCAATCAACAACGCCACAATGACCACTGTCAGGATACCCACCACACGTAACAACTGGGACTGATCGTCATAATAATTAAAGGCGAAGGCACCGCCTACCACCAGAAGCAGTGAAATTAACAGCTTGAATACATCTGCTGCCGAACCTTGCGTTTCTACTTTGGCGTTCATTACTATTTACTCAGTCTGTTCCACATATGGCAGGCCAGGAGGGAATCGAACCCCCAACCTGCGGTTTTGGAGACCGCTGCTCTGCCAATTGAGCTACTGGCCTAAAAATTCAGGCGCCGGTCAGAACCTTCTCCACCCGGCACCCGTTCAATTACTTACTCGATAATTTTAGCGACAACACCGGCGCCAACCGTACGGCCACCTTCTCGTATCGCAAAGCGTAAGCCGTCTTCCATCGCAATCGGTGCAA
>DRJJ01000047.1 GCA_011052255.1 Gammaproteobacteria bacterium
ACCGGATGCAATCACCGGTATTTCAACCGCATCGGTAATCGCGCGGGTAAGTGGCAGATCAAATCCGATTTTGGTGCCGTCACGATCCATGCTGGTAAGCATGATTTCCCCTGCGCCGTATTCCTGCATACGCTGCGCCCATTCGACCGCGTCGATACCCGTAGGTTTACGGCCACCGTGGGTAAAAATCTCCCAGCGCGGATTGTCGCCGTGTTCAACCTGCTTGGCATCGATTGAAACAACAATACACTGCGAACCTACCTGGGTAGCGGCCTCTTGTACAAATTCCGGCCGAAATACCGCAGCGGTATTGATCGCTATCTTGTCGGCACCGGCATTGAGCATGCGACGAATATCGGCCACCTCGCGTATACCACCACCTACCGTCAGTGGAATAAACACCTCGCTGGCCATTTTTTCAACCACGTGGACCATGGTTTCACGATTATCTGAACTGGCGGTAATGTCCAGAAAGGTGATTTCATCGGCACCTTCTTCATCGTAACGACGCGCAACCTCGACCGGATCACCGGCATCGCGGATCTCAACAAACTTGACGCCTTTGACCACACGGCCATTATCAACATCCAGACAGGGAATAATACGTTTTGCCAAACTCATAGTGCGGGATCTCTGATACGAACTGCCGGGTTATTTTTGCTTCTCGACGTGTTGATCAAACCATTTCTGGCCTTCAGCAAAGTCCAGCGTGCCTTCATATATAGCACGCCCGGTTATCGCGCCAATAATGCCTTCTTCATCGACATCACACAGCGCACGAACGTCTTCGATGGTGGTGATGCCGCCTGAGGCTATCACCGGAATACGGACTGCTTCGGCCAGCTTGACCGTGGATTCTACATTCACCCCGGTCATCATGCCGTCACGGCCGATATCGGTATAGATAATCGCCTCAACGCCATCTTTTTCAAAATGCTGAGCCATATCGATTACATCATGATTAGATAATTTGGACCAGCCATCAATCGCGACCTTGCCGTCTTTGGCGTCCAGGCCAACGATAATGTGCCCGGGAAACTCCATGCAGATATCGTTAACAAAATGAGGAGCGGTCACGGCCTTGGTGCCAATGATGACATACTGCACACCGGCATCAAGATAGCTCTGGATGGTGTCCTCATCGCGTATGCCGCCACCAATCTGTATCGGCAGATCCGGATAGGTCTCAGCAATCTTGTGTACCACATCCGCATTCACCGGTTCACCGGCAAAGGCACCGTTCAGGTCAACGATGTGCAGCCGCCGGGCTCCGGCATCTACCCACCTGCCTGCCACGGCCACCGGGTCATCCGAGAAAACTGTTTCATCATTCATATCGCCCTGACGCAGGCGCACACATTTGCCATCTTTCAGATCAATGGCCGGTATCAGCAACATGTCCATATCCTCATGCTAGTTACACGATCAAGTTTCAGGGCTTACCATCCCAGTTTACAAAGTTCTTTAGTAGCTGCAGTCCATCGTGCTGGCTTTTCTCAGGATGAAACTGCACGGCAAACACATTATCACGTGCCGCCGCGGCGGTGAAATCGACACCGTAATGGGTGTTGCCAACGGTATCCTCCGGCCGGCTGGCCGACACATAATAGCTGTGCACAAAATAAAAGCGGCTATTATCCGCAATACCCTGCCACAACGGATGTGAACGGCTCTGCCGCACCTGATCCCAGCCCATATGCGGCACCTTTAGGCGCTCACCACTGTCTGGCTCTAACAGTGGCGCGGCAAAACGCTTTACCGTACCCGGCAGCAGACCGTAGCCATCTACACCACCATCTTCCTCGCTGTGATCCATCAACACCTGCAGACCCAGGCAGATGCCCAGGAACGGACGGTCTTCGAACACTTCACTGAGGATAGCACCTAGCCCAAGTCCGTTGATATGGTGCATAGCCGCACCCATCGCACCCTGACCAGGAAACACCACTCGTTCAGCCGCGCGGATTTTTTTCGCATCCTGGGTGACGATAATGCGTTTATCGGTAACGTGCTCCAGTGCCCGGTATACCGAACGCAGATTACCCATTCCATAATCTATTACCGCTATGGTTGACATGATTGTCCTCTATTCAGAAATTCGTATAGAAGCTAGAGGCTGCCCTTGGTGGATGGCAATATGTCGCCCATACGCGCATCCGGCTCAATGGCCATGCGCACAGCCCTGCCGAAGGCCTTGAATATGGTTTCGGCAATGTGGTGGGCGTTATCGCCGCGCAAATTATCAATGTGCAGGGTCGCCTGGGCATGGTTGATAAAGCCCTGGAAAAACTCGTGAAACAGATCCACATCAAAATCGCCAATACGTGCGCGCGGGTAATCGGCGTGATACTCCAGCCCTGGTCGGCCGGAAAAATCTATTACTACACGTGACAGGGCCTCGTCCAGCGGCACATAGGCGTGACCATAACGACGAATACCTTTTTTGTCTGCCAACGCACTGGCGACCGCCTTACCCAGCGTAATGCCGATATCTTCAACCGTGTGATGTGCATCAATATGCAAATCACCTTTGGCGCTGATTTGCATGTCAATCAGACCATGACGAGCCACCTGTTCCAGCATGTGATCCAGAAACGGCACCCCGGTATCGAAACTGGATTCCCCGGTCCCATCCAGGTTGATTTGTACCCTGATTTGCGTTTCCAGCGTGTCCCTGCTGATATCCGCCTTGCGATCTGCCATTTTTTTACCTTACCTTTCCCCAAGTATAGCCTGCTCAGGCTATCAGAAGAGATAGGATACCTGCAAATGCAGTCAATAGGGAACCGTTTGCATGCCGTTGATCAAATCACGATTATTTGTCGATAGCCCTATATTTTGTTAGATTAATTCCAGAATTCACTAATTCCTTAAAAATACCAGTTGAGATGCCTCTTTTCCCATGAGCAAAGCCAAACAGCCCAAGGTAGTCAATCTTGCCGACATTAAAGTGGCATGCGCCAACTGCAGCCTGTACGAGCTGTGTTTGCCACTCGGCGTCAAGGATGATGATCTGGACGAACTGGAAAGCATTATCGCTCGTCGCAAGTTACCCAAGGGGCATTACCTGTTTCGGCAAAACCAGGAGTTCAATGCAATCTATGCACTGCGTACCGGCTCACTGAAAACCTTTACTCTAAACAGTGACGGCAGCGAACAGATCACCGGCTTTCATCTGCCCGGCGAACTGGTTGGTCTGGATGCGATCAGCTCGGCTAAACACCCGTCCAATGCCCGTGCGCTGGAAAGCGTCAGTTACTGCGAACTGCCATTTGACCAGCTGGAAGACCTGTCCAGCAAAATGCCCAGCCTGCAGCGCCAGCTGCTGCGTATCATGAGCAACGAAATTCGCGAAGACACTGGTCTGGCCATTCTGCTGGGTAACAGCTCCGCCGAGGAACGACTGGCATCGCTACTGCTAAGCCTGTCACAACGCTTCCAGCACCGTGGTTACTCATCCGAGCAGTTTAATCTTAGTATGTCACGTACCGATATTGGTAATTACCTGGGGCTGGCGGTCGAAACCATCAGCCGCCTGTTTACCCGTATGCAGGACCATGGCATTCTGAACGTGAATGGTAAACTGATTGATATTATCGATATGGATGCGCTCAAGGCACTAACCAACACCTGTCCGAGCAATCGCGCTGACCCCAGTACAGCCTGATAAACACCCGTAGAATCAAACAGGGCTCCATTGCGGAGCCCTTGAATTACCACTTATCATCCGCACACGAACTCAGGCGACTTCTTCACCCTGCAGGGCCTTGTATTTAACCATCAGCTCTTCTTCACTCTCGACCCGGTTCGGATCCTTTGGAATACAGTCGACCGGGCAGACATCGACACATTGCGGGGTATCATAGTGACCGACACACTCGGTACACAGATTGGGGTCGATTTCATAGATCTCGTCACCCTGATAGATAGCCTCATTCGGACATTCGGGCTCGCAGACATCGCAGTTGATACATTCATCAGTGATTAATAAAGCCATGCGGGTCTCTCCGGTCTACTACCATATATGCCTATTATATTAGCGCATTCTACTATTTAATGCAGCCCTGACCGAATCATGCACGAAAGGCCCTACATCACCGTTCAGCGCTGCAATCTCACGCACCAGGCTGGACGAAATGTAGGAATAATGCTCTGCCGGGGTCAGAAACAGGGTCTCGATCTCAGGCGCAAGGCGCCGGTTCATACCTGCCAGCTGGAACTCGTAATCAAAATCGGACACCGCGCGTAAACCGCGCAGTATGACCTGTGCGTCATGCTCTCGAACCAGATCTACCAATAACGAATTAAAACTGCACACTGTCACACCGTCAATATCAGCCAGCACCTGCGTGGCCAGCTCGACGCGCTCATCGGTATTAAATACCGGCTGCTTGCCCGGATTCATCGCCACCGCAACGATAACATGACCAAACAGTTTCGCGGCGCGCTGCACCAGGTCGGAATGGCCGTTGGTGATCGGATCGAAGGTGCCGGGGTAAACTGCTGTGACCATGGTTTGGACTCTGCCTGATTAACTGACTCTATTGAACCACAGCCAACCCGCAGTGCAAAGTGCGGCCTTCAGGCTTCGGCCAGAAAATAACCGGTCTGCCCGGCCTGTGCGCTGCGCAACAGCGACCATCCCTGTGGCAACACTGGCTCACCCAGCTCGCGTTCGGCTTCCAGGTAAATACGAGTTCCGGGATGGGCCCAGCCGCCGTCTGCGAGTAGCTCACAACTCTTAGCCAACAAATCCTGCCGATAGGGTGGATCCAGAAAAATAACATCATAGGCCTGTTCGGGGTTACTACGCAGCCACTGCAGCACATCTGCCTCACGTACCTGACAGTGCAGTTGTAGTTCCAGCACAGTTACCTGCTCACGCAGGCAGGACAGGATCTGTGCATGACGCTCAACCAGCATCACGCTGGCAGCACCGCGTGACAAGGCCTCAAAACCCAGCACCCCGCTACCGGCAAACAGATCCAGGCAGTTCGCACCACCTAGCACCGGTTGCAGCCAGTTGAACAGGGTTTCACGAATGCGATCTGTGCTCGGACGCAGGCCGTCTACTTCACTGAAATGTATCTTGCGGCTGCGCATCTGGCCACCGATGATACGCACCGTGTTTTCAGTCTTTCTGGCTGCAACACGGCGCTGCTTGCGGGTCATTTTTCTACCTGACGCTGCCCTACGGTTACGGTTACCATGCTGCCAGGTTGCAAGCGACGACGAAAGGCATCACGCACCTGATGCAGGCTCAGGCCATTAATGCGTTCATTAAATCGGTCCAGATAATCCAGTGGTAATTTGTAATAACCTATCATGGCCAGGTATCCGACGATTTTGCTGTTACTGTCGATACGTAACGGAAAGCCACCGGTGATACTTTTTTTGGCGGTGCTCAGCTGTTCGGCACTGATGCCATCCTTGATGTACTTGTTCAGGGTATCGCGCAGCACTTTCATGCTTTCAGTAACCTGGTCATTGCGGGTCTGCATGCCCACTATGAATGGCCCCTTGCGACGCAGTGGTACAAAATAACTGTACACGCTGTAGGCCAGCCCCCGTTTTTCACGTACCTCTTCGGCTAACAGCGACACCAGCCCGCTTCCGCCCAGGACATGATTGGCAACATACAGCGCAAAATAGTCCGGATCACCCCGGTACATACCCGGCTGACCAATTCGTATATGCGTCTGGCTGGACGGGAATTCAATATGCTCAGTGCTGGCCGCCGTCAGGTCCTTGACCGGTAGCAGCGCAGCGGCCGCCTGACCCTGCTCAAGACGCGCGCTCAGTCGCTCGGCAATACGCTCTGCGTGTTTGCGATCAATGTCGCCAACCATCGCAATCACCGCATTTTTAGCGACATAGTATCGCTGGTAAAACGTCTTCAGGTCTTTCGTGGTAAGCGCCTTGACGCTTTCAATTGTGCCCGAAACAGGGCTCGCGTAAGGATGTGCTCCGTATACTGCTCTGTAAAAGGCCTTGCTGGCCTGGCTGGCCGGTGACTGTTCGCTCTGCTTTAACGCTACCAGCACACGCTGTTGCTCACGTTTGAAATCGGCTTCATTAAAATCCGGTCGTGCCAGCATCTTCTCCAGTACCTGCAGAGAGGGCTTCATCAGCGCCGGATCCGACAGGCTGCGCAGCGACAACCAGCCTGTATCCCGGTCAGCACCACTGCTGGCGTTGGCACCAACACCTTCAAGCCTATTGGCTATCTGGTCTGCGCTCAAGCCATCTGCGCCGAAGCTGAACAGGTGATTGGTCAGAGACGCCAGCCCGGCCTTGCCATTGTCACGCGCACTGCCGGCATCAAACTGGATGCGAATATCCAGCATCGGTAATTGCGCTGCCGGCACGAAATAGACCCGCACGCCGTTCAATGTAGTCCAGTGCTGTATGTCGGGCCCGGCCACGGCCAGTCCTGTGCTTAGCAATAAGCCCAGCAGGATAGTCAGGCGCATGCGGCGCATTGAAGTATTCATAGGTTTCCTTGGCTGATGGCTCAGGGAGTGACGGTTTATGAGCTGATGGATTCCGGCTTTCATTAATGATGCCCTCCGCTGACAGCATGCGGACGCGGTTTTTTCTGATCCATCGGTAACGGCACCAGCCGCGCGATCGTCAGGTTTTCCTCCGTCAGGTATTTTTTTGCCACTGCCTGAATCTGCTCAGCGGTGATCGCACGAATACGTTTAACGTATTCCTCTCCCACACGCCAGTCCATGCCAACGGTTTCCAGCATACCGATCTGCATCGCCTGATAAAACACAGAGTCTTTTTCATAAACGTCGTTCGCTACGACCTGCGCCTTGACCCGGTCCAGCTCTGCCTGGGTCACAGGCTGCTCGCGCAGTTGTTTGACCTGCTCCAGCAGGGCCGCCTGTACCGCATCCATATTCGCGCCCTGGGCCGGATTGGCCTCCAGCAGCAGCAGGCCATTCATGCGATTGTTCAGGCTGTAGCCTGCACCGGCCGCGGTGGCGATCTGTTTATCGCGCACCAGTTGCCTGGCCAG
>DRJJ01000048.1 GCA_011052255.1 Gammaproteobacteria bacterium
AAATCCAAAAATGGCAGTACCGAGATTTGCCCTAGTAGTAGCTGGGTACTGGCCAGGGATTTGGTGTAGGCATCAATGGCAAGAACCAGTAAGGCTAGCAGCACCCAGCGTGCCATGGTGGGCAGTCGCATTAAGTGAACGCTCTGGGCTGTCCTGCGGGATCATTGATATTAATCAGGCAGCGACCACACAGCTGCGGGTGCTCGGGGTCGGAACCAACATCGGCCCGACGGTGCCAACAGCGGATACATTTACGGTCACCGCTGCGCCGTACTGCAATCGCCAGACCTTCAGTATTGCCATCGACCGCGTCTACGCTACGGTTTTCCAATGCTTGTATATCGACCTTAGAGGTGATCAGAATGTAGTGCAATTCATTACTGATCCGATTTAGTAGCGCATACAACGCGGGTTCACAATACAGGGTGACCTCGGCTTCCAGGCCGGCACCGATAATGCCGTCGGTGCGCAGTCGTTCAAGTTCGCGCAGCACATCCTGGCGTACGCTGATCACCTGTGCCCAGAAGTTAAGATCCAGGTCATCGTCAGAGACGGTGCCATCTGCCGCTAACTTCGGCCAGCCTTCATACCAGCCACTGAAATACACCGAGCTTGCCCGTTTTCCAGGCATAAAGCGCCACATTTCTTCAGCAGTAAAGGTCAGTATCGGTGCCAGCCAGCGCACCAGGGCCTCAAGGATGTGGTACATGGCCGTTTGTGCAGAGCGCCGGCCACGACTGTTCGCTGGCATGGTGTATAGACGATCCTTGATAATATCAAGGTAAAAGCCCCCCATATCGACGACACAAAATTGATGCAGGTGCTGATAGATGGTATGAAAGCCGTACTGCTCATACGTTTTGATAATGTCAGTCTGCAGATTCCTGGTTACAGCGATGGCCCAGCGGTCCAGGGCCAGCATTTTCTCCGCCGGTAGCAGATCATCAGCTTCGAAATCATTGAGGTTGCCTAGCAAATAGCGGGCTGTATTGCGCATACGGCGGTAGGAGTCTGAGATTCGCCGCAGAATCTCATCAGAGATATTCATCTCTCCTCGGTAGTCCGTTGCTGCAACCCATAGTCGCAGAATGTCGGCCCCGAGTTTGTCAATGACCTGCTGTGGGGCGATAACATTGCCCATGGATTTGGACATTTTGTGGCCATTGGCATCGACCGTGAAGCCATGTGTCAAAACCCCGCGATAGGGGGCATGACCGCGGATTGCGGTACTGACCAGTAAACTTGACTGGAACCAGCCGCGGTGTTGATCGGAGCCTTCCAGATACAGATCAGCGGGGAACGCCAGTTCTTCTCGTTGATCCAGAACACTGAAATGGGTGCTACCGGAATCAAACCAGACATCCATTACGTCCGTTACTTTGTCGTAATTATTCAGCTCATTACCCAGTAACTCGGCATCATCGAGGTCGAACCAGGCGTCGATGCCCGCTTGTTCCACCTTTTTTGCGACTTGTTCCATGAAAGGTAGTGTCTGGGGGTGCATTTTTCCGGTTTGCTTGTGTAGGTACAGTGTGATTGGAATACCCCAGTAGCGCTGTCGGGAGATACACCAGTCCGGACGGTTGCCGACCATACCTTCGATTCGGGCCTGACCCCATTCCGGGACCCAATGTACTTGTTTGATTTCCTGCAGTGCTTGGGCACGCAAGCCATTGGTTTCCATGCCGATAAACCATTGTGCAGTGGCGCGGAAAATCACCGGGGATTTATGCCGCCAGCAGTGTGGATAGCTGTGCTCGATCGCCTTCTCACAGAGCAGGGCGCCTTGTTCTGCCAACACTGCGATGACGTGGGTATTAGCAGTGAAAACATTTTCACCAGCAAACAGTGGGGTGTCTTGTAAAAAACAGCCATCACTATCCACAGGATTATCGATAGGCAGCGCATACTGTTGACCGATTTCAAAATCCTCCTGGCCGTGACCAGGCGCCGTATGTACACATCCGGTACCGGCTTCAGTGGTGACATGCTCACCTAATACTACGGGAACCTGGCGATCATAAAACGGGTGTTTGAGCAGCAAACCTTCCAGTGATTTACCCGGTGAGCGGGCGATAATCTGATAGTTCTCGATACCCCAACGGGCCATAGAGGAGGGCAATAAATCATCTGCCAGGAGCAGATATTCGCCGTTGTCCCGTGCTTTTGAACAAGTGACCAAAACATATTCCAGGTCCGGATGCAGGGCTACGGCTTGATTGGCTGGCAGAGTCCAGGGTGTGGTCGTCCAGATCACTATACTGACCGGCTTATCGTCACCTAGCGGACTGAGTTGCAGACATTCACTCAGCGCGTTGTTGTTCAGCACAGGAAATCGGACATCAATGGCCCTGGAGTGGTGATTCTGATATTCCACTTCAGCATCGGCCAACGCCGAGCGACAGTCCAGACACCAGTAGACCGGTTTTTTCCCGTGGTAGACATGGCCCTGTTCAATAATTTTTGCCAGAGTCCGCACTGTGTCGGCCTCTACTTGAAAATCCATGGTCAGATAGGGATGCTGCCAGTCACCGACAATCCCCAGACGAATAAAGTCCTTGCGTTGGGCATCGATTTGTTTGCTGGCATAGGCTCTGCATGCGGCACGAAAGGCACTTGGATCAAGACGAATCTTACGACCATGACGTTTTTCGACTTCATGTTCAATCGGCAGGCCATGACAGTCCCAGCCGGGCACGTACACGGCATCAAAACCATCGAGAGTATGTGACTTGACAATAATATCCTTGATGACTTTATTCACAGCATGCCCGATGTGGATGGCGCCATTGGCATAGGGTGGACCATCATGCAGAATGAATTTCTCCCGCCCCGCAGACAGTTTGCGCAGGCTGTCATAGAGGTGGATATTCTCCCAATGAGTCAGGATTTCCGGTTCGCGTTTGGCGAGGTTGGCCCGCATCGGGAAATCCGTCTGTGGGAGATTAAGGGTTGCTTTGTAGTCGGTCATCAGTATTGTCAGTAAATGTGGCTAAATGCATGATTTTTTTGAACGACGTATTGTAACGACTCAGGTTCACGGTTCCAAGGTTCACTTAAAAAAGCAGCCAGAGCCTTTTTTGTCTAGTAAAAAAGGGGTCAGAGCCCTTTTTTATTAATATTCTATTATTAATCAATATGTTGCCAGACAAAAAGGGCTCTGACCCCTTTTTATGGCCCCTTTTTCCTATCAGGAGGGACAAACCGGCCGGCTCTTGTTCCTGGAAAAGTAGCGGCGAGCTACAAGTACGTCCTTTCGGATTTGCGATACCAGCGCATCAATGGAGGCAAATTTTTGCTCATTCCGGACTTTGTGCACGATTTCAACCTCCAGGTTACGTCCGTATAGGTTGCCGGAGTAGTCCATGATATGCACCTCTAACAGTTGCTGTTTGCTGTTGTCTATGGTTGGGCGGTAACCGATATTCGATATGGCGGGCAATGCTGTGGGAGCCATACCGTGAACCCGTACGCAATATACGCCGGCTAGAATCAGTCGGCGTTGCCCCAGGGCAATATTGGCCGTGGGAAAACCGATACTGCGTCCAAGTTCTCGACCATGGCGAACGCGGCCCGTCATCTTATATGGTCTACCCAGAACTTTACAGACTTGTACGAAATCGCCTACTTCCAACAATTGGCGCAACCAGGAGCTGCTAACTCTACGACCCTTGATAATGCAGCTGGCCATTCTTTCTACATTAAAAACGTAGTGTTTGCCGGCAGCTACCAGGCTGTCAAAATCTCCCGTTCGACCCCGTCCATAGCGAAAATCATCACCAACTACCAAGTGTTTGATACCGAGGCCCTGGACCAGATAGCGGTGCACAAAATCATCTGCCGGTGTTGCTGCCAGCAGGCGATTGAAACGCAGGCAACAAACCCGATCTACGCCGGCAGCCCGCAGAGCATTCAGCTTATCGCGAAAATTGGTTAACCGGGCAGGAGCTGTAGCACCGGAAAAAAATTCCGGTGGCTGTGGTTCAAAGGTGATCACAGTAACCGGAAGGCCGAGTTGATTACCGCAGTTACGAAGCTGATCGATGACCATTTTATGGCCACGGTGCACACCATCGAATTTGCCAATGGTGGCGACACAGCCGCTATCTTCAGGGCGCAGATTATTGAGTCCGCGGATTATTTGCATGCTTAATCAAAGGGAAAGCGGTTCTCGAACAAGCTTTCAGGAGAACTGACAGTATGGAGAGAGGATCATACCGATGCCGGCACCTTCTGTCATCCTCATTTGCGCGTTGACAGCAATTCTCATTATGACTTTTAACGCTTATCAACGGGGAGAAATTCGCGATTTTAGACCTATAATTAGGGCTTACGAGCTCATTTTTCGTTCAATTTAGCATGGATGAATGACATAAACTGTCATAATGAGAATTGCTGGCGCGTTGACGGACTTCCCGTGGGCAAAAAAGAGGCCTTCTTATTCAGGTAGCTGAAGTTTCACCGTTTTGTAACTATCTAGGAGGCTGTGGACTCGGGATATTTTTCAGGGGTTTGCCTGGTTGATAGCAGACCCATACAATAGCAGACCCATACAATATCAACTATGGGTGATGGGGCCATTTTGGTCGAAAAAAAGATACTATTTCAACAGGCTAGTGGATAAGTTCAATGTTACCACAAAATCAAAACGTGAACCTTGAGTCAGGAAATTATCGGTCGTTTTCCAGGCTGTTCATGCCCAGTCGGGTGTGGTCTCACGAATGACCTCAAGCAGATGACGACGTTGGCTGAAATCTTCTCCATATTCATGGTAATGGAAGATGGTGGCCTCGGGATATTTCCAGCATAAATAGCCATCACCGGTGTCAAAATCCAGCAACCAAAGACCTTTGACGATAACGCCCAAACGTTCCATTTTGGCAACCCAGCGTTCTACGATAGCTTGATAGGTGGCTTCTATGGCTCGTGATTGCACCGTGGCTGGTGTCGTAGGATCAAACTCATTGCGGGCTGCCTGCAAGGATTGGTGTGCACGGCGGGTGATTGAGCGAAGCAATGGCATCAAGGCATTGGCTTGGGCCAAGGTAAATATCCTGGGTTCATCACAGGGACCGATTCGTGGCTGACAGTTCAGACTGGAAGTGGATAGTGGGGATTTTCTGTTGGTTTGCGTCATGGTGTAACAGGTTCCCGGAAATGATGGGGCCGTATACCTGCGGCCAATGCGGTCAGGGTAAAACTGCCCAGACCGGCCAGTACCCAGGTGGTCAACTGTATGACGCGCTGTATCGTCGAAGCCTGCAACCACTGCTCCAGGGAACCGGTCCCCCACCAGAGTACAGCAGCCATGACTGAAGTGGCGATTAGCATTCGCAGCAGAAAGACCACCCACTCAGCCTTCTGCGGTGTGATCACACCTGCTCTACGTAGTCCCAAATACAGCAATGTTGCATTCACAATTGCTGCGATGCTCGTGGCTAGTGCCAATCCAACATGCGCTAAAATATTGACCAGAGCAATACTGGCCACGAGATTTACCACTACGGCGAGTACACCGATTCGCATCGGGGTACGGGTATCCTGGCGGGCATAAAACCCCGGGGCCAGTACCTTCACTAAAATAAGAGGTAGTAAGCCCAGTGCAAATGCGATCAAGCTGGCACTGGCCATATTGACATCGTGGCTGGTGAACTCACCATATTGAAATAATGTAACCAGAATCGGTTTGGCCAAGAGTATAAGTGCTACCGAAGCAGGAAGGGAAATCAGTACTGCCCAACGTAACGCCCAGTTCATCAGGCCGTTGAAATCTTCGCTGGAGGCATGGCTGTGGTGAGATGATAAGCGTGGCAGTATTGCAGTTGCGATTGCGATACCAAACACACCAAGTGGAAATTCCATTAATCTATCCGAATAATAAAGCCATGACACACTACCCGTGGCTAGAAAAGAAGCAAGAAATGTGCTCACCAGTAAATTGACCTGAGCGACCGAGCTGCCGAGGATCGTCGGCAGCATCAGCCGGAATACTTTCAGCACCCCATCCCGACCATCCTGTTTGCTATCAAGCTTCCAGGCCAGACGCGGTTTTGGTAGTAAACCCTCGCGATAAAGAAACGGCAGCTGCAGCAAAAACTGAAGGGCTCCAGCTAAAAAAACCCCCCACGACAATCCGATAGTGGCATTGGGAAATAGTGGAATCAGCCAAAATACAGCGCTGAGCAGACTCAAATTCAACAACACTGGGGTAATTGCAGGAATGGCAAAGCGGTTGCAGCTATTCAAAATACCTGCTGACATGGCAACCAGGGAGATGAACAGTAAATAGGGAAAGGTAATCCGCAGAGCATCGGTAGTCAACTGAAACTTAACCGGATCCGTAGCAAAGCCGGGTGCTAATATAGACACGATCTGTGGTGCGAAGCCAACACCTATAGCAGTCAGCAGTAGTAAAATAAAGCTCAGCCAGCCGGCAGTAAAATTCAGGAACTGTTGCAATTCCTGTTGGCTGCGCCGGTTCCTGAATTCAGTGAATACCGGAATGAAGGCAGATGAGAAGGCACCTTCTGCAGAAATACGACGGAAGAAGTTGGGAATTCGAAAAGCCACGAAAAATGCGTCGGCCATCGCTGATCCACCAACCATCTGTGCCAGTGCCATATCTCGCAGTAACCCGGTTATCCGGGATAACAAGGTCATGGTGCTGACAACCAGGGTTGAATGTAATGCTCCGGAAGTGGATTGGGTATTC
>DRJJ01000049.1 GCA_011052255.1 Gammaproteobacteria bacterium
GCTGGCCAACGCATTCCGTGTGATTGGTGTCAGTCTGGTAGATAAATAATAAGGAGCCTCCGATCTATTCATGAGGTTCTCTAAATAAACATGACCACTGATTTTCAGGATGTCCCTCGAATCGCGATGCAGGTAACTCGCGGTATCATTGTTGCGTCGATACAAACCGATCTAACTGTACCGGTACTGGCACGATTTCAGAATGAGCTGCTTGCATTTATACATCGTATAGGCGCGTGTGGTGTCGTGTTTGATTTGTCCGGTATTGATATACTCGACTCTGTCGAATTTCACGGACTGCGCAAAGTTCTGGATATAGCCAGTATGCTGGGTGCAAGACCGGTTATTTCCGGGCTTAATCCTGGTATCGTATCCTCACTCGTTGTGATGAATGCCGACATAGACGGATTAGAAGCGACCTTGCAAACTGAAGATGCGATAGCCCTGATCCGGGAAAGCCAGGAAGAGCACATAGTAATAGAAACCGATGCAGAGGAAAATAAGCACGATCAGGAAAAAGAGTCTCAGAATTTTACGCACGAGACGATGACTGACCAAAATAAATGAAACCAGAGATTAGCATCCCGTTACACAAAGCACATGACATCACACCAGCCGTGTTACGTGCAGGTGAGTATTGTCGTGAGGCCGGATGCAGCGAAAACGATGGACGATTAATATCGACAGCTGTGTCAGAACTGGCTAACAACATCATTAAATATGCGCGCCATGGCAGCATTCGAATGAAGGAAGTACAAAGTAATACCCGGCACGGCATAGAGGTAGTTGCGATTGATTCTGGTCCTGGCATCTCTGATGTCGGGCGCGCCATGAAAGATCACTACAGTAGCTCAGGTACGCTGGGCCTGGGTTTGCCCGGAATCAAACGAATGATGGACGATTTTGATATTCAGTCCACCCGTGGCGAAGGTACACGCATAGTCGCCCGAAAATGGATATGAGGCCAACTTGGGTAGACTAGAGCATAGCATCGCCATAAGACCCTGCGCTGGTGAACGATGTAGCGGAGATGTTGCCGTCATACGGGAAATAGATGGCACTACGATACTTGCAGCCATTGTGGATGTAACAGGTCACGGTTATGAGGCAAGCAAGACTGCAGCGCAGATCGAGTCCTTCTTGCAGAATTGCCTGCCTGCAGGAGCTGAGCTGATTATGAGCCGCTTGCATGACACACTCATAGGTACTCAGGGGGCATCGGTTGGCCTGTGCCTGATTGATACTGAGTCCGGATCGCTGGAATACATGGCTACTGGCAACACCGTTTTTAAACGCTATGGTGAACATGATGTCCAGCTTGTATCACGTGACGGGATAGTCGGACTCAACATGAATGCCCCACAGGTTCAAAAACTGGCTCTGAATAACCGTGATCTTGTTCTGATGCATACAGATGGAATTTCCAGCAAGTTTCGATTTGAATCGGGTAGCAGCGCCCTGCACCAGCAAACATCAGTAATCACTAACAAGCTGATCAGGGATTTCGGAAAAGACCATGACGATGCCGGCTGTATAGCACTAAGATATCGTGACCACTAAATTATATAGATTCGTAACTAATGATTGAACTGGGTAAAATCTCATTACACGACGGGTCATCTGTGATCGATGCGCGCAACAAGATTCGAGGCCTTGCGCTGACAGCAGGTCTGGGCGAGCTGCGCTCTACTCGCCTTGCCACAGCAGCATCTGAGGCCGCAAAGGCGTTAATTGAATTAAACATGAATCCTCGCATCCAGATCCGTTTACTCCCGGACAAGCTCACACCGTCACTGGTCTTTGATTTCGAACATTGCGGTGAACGACCGAATCTGGCGGTACTGGAACATTTTTTTCAGCCTTTGACCCCAACGTATAAAAAAGACTACTGCGGTGTACGTGCGGTAGTCCCGTTGCCCGACCTGCTGTCAAATCAGAATAAATTTATACGCGAACAGCGCGACCGCATTGCGAAAAAAACACGCAACGAACTAATGGCCGAAGTGCAGCAAAAAAATAGCGAGCTCCTTGAGCACGGAATAGAGTTAAAGGCTGCAAAAGAGGCAGCTGACAAGGCTAACCAGACCAAGAGCGAATTTCTGGCCAACATGTCACATGAAATCCGAACTCCCATGAATGCGATCATCGGCATGTCTCACCTGGCCCTGAAAACAGAGCTCGATCCCAAACAGAAAAACTATCTGGTTAAGGTACATCGCTCCGCTGAATCCCTGCTGGGCATTATTAACGATATTCTTGATTTCTCGAAAATTGAAGCTGGAAAGATGGATATCGAATCGGTTGATTTTCATCTTGAAGACGTACTCGATAATCTCGCCAATCTGGTGGGGCTAAAGGCGGAAGACAAGGGCATCGAACTATTACTCGACATAGACCAGGATGTGCCGCTGGATCTTGTGGGTGATCCACTGCGTGTGGGGCAGATTCTGGTGAACCTGGGAAATAATGCAGTAAAGTTTACCGATAAAGGTGAGATTGTAGTCAGTATCTCCGTAAAGGAAAGAAATCCAGACAACATCATGCTGCACTTTTCCGTACGTGATAACGGCATCGGGATGACTGATGAACAGCAATCGAAACTGTTTCAGGCGTTTAGTCAGGCAGAGTCCTCAACGACGCGGCAGTATGGTGGCACCGGACTTGGCCTGGCCATCTCGAAGCAACTTTCCACCCTGATGCAGGGCGAAATCTGGGTAGACAGTGAACATGGGAAAGGCAGTGATTTTCAGTTTACTGCCCGATTTGGTATACAGGAAAATGCGACACAGCCCCGACATAAAGCGAGCGCAGACCTGCGCGGGCTTAAGGTGCTGGTGGCGGATGACAACAGTTCAGCCCTCGAAATACTCGGCAAAATGCTGGAAGGATTTGAGCTCCAGGTAAGTTACGTTTCCAGCGGTGAGGCGGTGATAGAACAGGTTGTTACAGCTGCACGGGAGAACAAGCCTTACGACCTGCTGGTACTGGACTGGCAGATGCCCGGCATAAGCGGTGTTGAAGCGGCTCGCGCCTTGCAGCTGCGAAATGATATTGAGATGAAGCACAAGGTTATTATTATAACCGCCTGCGGCAGGGAAGAAGCTACTCGCGGTGCAGGGGATGTTAATATTGAAGAGGTGCTGGTTAAACCGGTTTTACCTGTCCTGCTGCTGGATACGTTACAGGCGGCGTTCGGGGATGAGACATCCGCACATCCAACCCGAAAATATGATCTGGACGGCGACGCTGAAGCACTGGCAGTGCTTCGTGGTGCACATGTGCTACTGGTGGAAGATAACGAGATCAACCAGGAACTTGCGCTGGAATTACTGGTAAGCAACGGTCTGAGTGTCGAAGTCGCCAACAATGGTCAGGAGGCGCTGGATATGCTCAAAGAGCGTGCATACGATGGTGTACTCATGGACTGTCAGATGCCAGTCATGGATGGCTATACCGCGACACGTGAAATTCGTCAGCAGAAGAAATTTTCACACTTGCCTGTGATTGCGATGACCGCGAATGCTATGGCGGATGACCGCGATAAGGTCATTGCAGTCGGAATGAATGATCACATTGCGAAGCCCATTAATGTACGGGATATGTTCGCTACCATGGCGAAATGGATCAAGCCTTCAGGAAACTATCGACAAACCACTGCGATAGCCCCTGATCCTGAAGCATCAGACAGCTCAGGCCTGCCAGAGCTTGAGGGCATTGATATTGAAACCGGTCTCGCTGTAATTCAGGGTAACCTCAAGCTTTATCGCAAACTACTGCTCAAGTTCCGTGATAGCCAGTCAGATTTCGTGGCGCAGTTTCGCGCAGCGGCAGAATCTTCCGATGACCCTGCACAACAGGAGCGGCATGTACATACACTCAAAGGCGTAGCGGGAACCATTGGCGCCAAAAGTGTACAGCGTACCGCTGCAGAACTGGAGAAGGCCTGCAGAGAAAAGCATACTGAAGACGAAAAAGAACAATGCCTGTTAAAACTTCAGAGCGAACTCGCTATTGTAATGCAATCATTATCAAGCATCCCGAAACAGAAAAAACACAAAGCCTCAAATTGTTCTGCCTCACCTGCTTCAGACATGAACACGGTACTAAGCAAACTACGTGTGCTGCTTGAAGAATCAGACCCCGAAGCGGCTGAGCTGGCAGAGGAACTGGAACAGAGCGCAAGCAATGACAATAGCAATGTGCTGGTGATTCAACTCATTAAAGCCATTGAGGATTATGAGTTTGAAGAGGCACTTGTGGTGCTGGAGAATCTTCAGAGTGCCTGAATAGATTCCATGATCTTCTCCTCCATCTATTCAGGGGATCTGACTCTCACATTTATGCCGACTCCACTGACAACTCCTGCTTACGCAGCACATCTGCTGCCTGCACCATATTCTGAAGCGCTGCCCTGACCTCAGGCCAGCCTCTTGTTTTCAGACCACAATCCGGGTTAACCCATAAACGCTTAGCCGGGATATATCTCATGGCTGTCTGAAGCAACTCGACAATATCTGTTGTTTCAGGAATACGCGGCGAATGAATATCATAAACACCCGGGCCCAGTGCGTTCGGATATTTATAATTCACGAACGCCTGTAATGGTTCCATATGTGAACGAGATGTTTCCAGGGTTAATACATCTGCATCCAGTGCGGCGATTGCCTCAATAATGTCATTGAACTCCGCATAACACATATGGGTATGAATCTGGGTATGGGGTTGTGCACCGGCAGCGCTTACGCGAAACGCATAAACCGCCCAGTCCAGATAGGCCTGCCACTGACTTTTACGTAATGGTAGCCCTTCACGCAAGGCGGGTTCATCTATCTGGATGACGCGTGCACCGGCCTGATCAAGGTCAGCCACTTCGTTACGTATCGCCAGTGCCAGTTGCAGGCAGGTATCACGACGCGGCTGGTCATCGCGTACAAATGACCATTGCAGGATGGTGACCGGCCCGGTCAACATGCCTTTGACTGGTTTTCTGGTTTGCGCCTGTGCATGTTGGTACCAGTCTATCGTCATCGCTTCCGGACGTGTGACGTCACCATAAATAATCGGTGGCTTCACGCAACGTGAGCCATAGCTTTGTACCCAGCCATTTTCGGTAAATGCAAAACCCTGCAGAAATTCTGCGAAGTACTCAACCATGTCGTTGCGTTCCGGTTCACCGTGCACCAGTACATCCAGTCCCAGTTGTTCCTGTTGTAGTATCGTTTCGGTGATGGATTCACGCATGTAACTTATATATTTGTTCTGATCCAGCCGGCCACGGCGGTAATCGCGCCGGTATTGTCGAATTTCGTTCGTTTGCGGGAATGAACCAATCGTTGTGGTTGGAAACAGGGGCAAGCCCAGTACAGATTGCTGTAATGCTGTGCGTTCCCTGTAGGGCAAACCCCGTTCTGCGTCAGCGGGTATCAGGGCCTGTAGTTGAGCGGCAACTTCCTGCTTGTGAATACGTGTTGAGTCACGACGTGATTGCAAACACTGACGTGAATGTGCCAGCTCATCACTCACTGAATCAACACCTTCGTTTACTGCCTTGCCCAGCACTGCCAGCTCATCAAGCTTTTGTACGGCGAATGAAAGCCAGGATTTTAATTCACTGTCCAGTTGTTGTTCATTATCCAGATCAACCGGGCTGTGTAGCAGTGAACAGGATGGCGCCAGCCATAGTCTGTCGCCCAGTCGTTTGATAGCCGGTTCAATAAAGGCCAGTGCCGCATCCAGATCCGTTCGCCAGATATTACGGCCATCTATAATGCCAAGTGACAGCACCTTGTAAGGTGGTAACTCATCCAGCACCTTAACCAGTTGCCCGGCTGCACGCACCAGATCAATATGCAAACCATCTACCGGTAAATGACAGGCAAGATGTGTATTGTCCTCTAGTGCGTCAAAATATGTCGCCACCAGTATTTTTAAACCCGGCACCTGCAAGCGTGTATAGGCAGATTCGAACGCCTGTTGCCATGGCTTCGGTAAATCCAGTGCGAGGATGGGTTCGTCGATCTGTACCCAGTCAATGCCTCGGGATTTAATTTTTTGCAGTATTTCACCGTAGACCGGCAACAGTTTATCCAGCAGTTCCAGTTTGCTTGACCTGCCCTGCACTTCCTTGCCCAGCCACAGGTAGGTCAGCGGTCCGATAATCACCGGCCTGGGGTTATGCCCTGCTGCAATCGCCTCATCTATCTGGTCGAACAAGTCATTACTGGCTATTCTGAATTGCTGGTCTATCTGAAACTCCGGCACGATGTAGTGGTAGTTGGTATCAAACCACTTGGTCATTTCTGATGCGGCAGCATCCTGGCCGCTTGGCGCACACCCCCTGGCCACGCGGAAGGCCGTATCCCGATCGATCTGATTACCCTTTACATCCGTGGGAAATTTGAAGCGTGGCGGGATCACACCCAGTAATACCGACATATCCAGCACCTGGTCATACCAGCTGAAATCTCCGACCGGGATATAATCGAGACCTGCGTCGCGCTGGATCTGCCAGTGCTTCAGACGCAGACGTTTTCCGGTTTGCTCCAGATCAGCTAACGAAATATCGCCCTTCCAGTATGATTCAACGGTTCTTTTTAACTCACGTTGTTTGCCAATACGGGGAAAACCGAGGTTGTGTATCACTGCCATTGTCTTGTCTCCATTTCAAGTTGCGTGCAGTGTGCATCTGGATTAATATTGAAACAATCTCATTTATTTCATTAAATATATGAGAATTGTTCAATATAGGCTATCCCTTCTCCCTGAAGGAGAGGGAGTTAACGGAAAGCAGCAATGATAGATATCAAGCATTTGAAACCCCTCGCCGCAGTGCGTGACCGCGGTAGGTAATGGGTGGACTCCATCCTGTTTAGAGAGCCGTGGTTTTCATTGGTCGAAATAGCAACGAGGTTGTAGCAATGATAGACATCAAACATCTGAAAACCCTCGCCGCAGTGCGTGACCGCGGTAGCCTGGCCGCAGCAGCCAAAAGCCTGAACGTGACCCAGTCTGCCCTGTCACACCAGATCAAGAACCTCGAGCAGCTGATGGATATGGAATTTCTGGTACGTCAGGGTCGAAAACTACAATTTACTCGTGCCGGTGAACGCCTGTTACAACTGGCCGACGATGTACTGCCACGTATCCGTTCGGCACAGCTGGACCTGAAGCAAATCAAATCCGGTCGTAGCGGACGCCTGCACATCGCAGTCGAATGCCATAGTTGTTTTGAATGGCTGATCCCGACCATGAATAACTACCGTAACGATTGGCCAGAAGTTGAA
>DRJJ01000050.1 GCA_011052255.1 Gammaproteobacteria bacterium
CACGGCTGTACCCACGATAATAGCCTCGCGCCAGCCTAGTGCCCATAACACCAGTAACACGACAAACGCCGTTGCAAAGGCGAGCTTGCCGATCAGTTTTTTTGCCTTCTGGTCGGCCGTGATACCGTAGTTACGCGTGACAGTCGCTTGCACACCTTCGGGCACAACGATGCCCTTGAGTTGCTCAAAACGCTCGATCACCTGGTTCGCGATATCAACCGCGTTGGTGCCCGGCTTTTTTGCAATCGCGATAGTAACTGCAGGGGACTCCCCTTTCAGGCTAATCCCTTTTTGTTCTGCTGCCGGACCACTGCCGAACCAGATGTACTGGTCAGGCTGATCCGGGCCCTGGAGGACATCCGCTACATCATTCAGATAAACCGGCGCCCCTTCATGTACTGCCACTACCAGCGTCGCAATGCCTTCTACGCTGTCCAGAAAGCTACCTGCCTGAACCAGTATTTCCTGGTTATCAGTGATCAGGGCGCCTGCATCGTATGAATTATTGGCCATTTGCAAGGCGGTTTGCAGATCATTCAGCGTGATGTCATAGCCGGCCATACGCTGCGGGTCGAGCAATACATGCACTACTCGCTGTGAGCCACTGATGGTATAGATATCGCGGGTACCGGGTACACGTTTCAGTTCGGCTTCAACGGCATGGGCCACCCTGGCCAGATCGTAGGCACCCCGGTCAGGGTCCTCTGTCCACAGCGTCAGGGTTACGATAGGCACATCATCAATGCCTTTCGGTTTGACGATAGGCTGACTCACACCCAGGTTGGCTGGCAGCCAGTCCTGATTGGAATAGAGCTTGTTATACAGGCGTACGATAGCACTTTCGCGCGCCTCGCCGACCTTGAACTCTACCGTCAATATGGACTGACCCGGCTGCGATACGGAATAAACATGTTTAATGCCCTCGATCTCGGACAACACCTGCTCTGCCGGCGTACTGACCAGATGCTCTACTTCTACAGCGGTGGCGCCAGGAAAGGCAATAAATACATTGGCAAAGGTGACGTCGATCTGTGGCTCTTCTTCACGTGGCGTGACGAATACAGCATACACACCCAGCAGAAAACCTATCAACGCCAGTAGCAGCGTTATTTCAGTCAACAGGAATTTTTTGGCGATAGACCCTGAGATACCCAGTTTTTCAGACATGCTAGTACGCTATCCTTACTGCTTGCTGGCGTGTTGTTTTTTCAGAACCATAGAGGCCACAATCGGATCCAGGGCGATACGTTCTCCGCCGTGCAAACCTGCAACAATTTCTGTTTGTTGCTGATACCGTTCACCGGTGCGTACCTGCCGCATAGTGACCTGGTCTTTCTTGCCAACCACATAAACAGCCGTCACTTCACTGCGGTAAACCAGTGCTTTAGTGGGAACCAGCAAGCGTTGTGCATGACCGACAACAAAAACTGCCTTGACCAGCATACCTGGCAATAATTTGTGATCGCCATCTGGCAGATTAAGCCTGACCCTGAAACTGTTACTATCAGCGTCTGCGTACGGGAAAACCGTGGTGCATTGTGCCTTCAGCTCCTGATTCTGGTTACCTGGAACCCTGATGACAGCCTCGCAGGTATCACGTATGGCTGCAATGCGGCTTTGAGGAACCTGTACAGTAACGCGCAACTTCTCCAGTGACAGACCGGTCATCAACTCTTTACCAATATCTGCAATCTCGCCCACCTCAACATGACGCTTAACCACAATGCCACTATATGGTGCGCGCACTACTGTATATTCCAGTTGCTGCTGTGCTTCGGTCAGTTTTGCCCGGGCGGCCTGTACGCGTGATTTTGATGCGTTGCGCTCTGCTGTCGCACTGTCCAGTTTTGACCTGGCTACCAGTTTTTTCTTGTAGACGTCCCGGGTGCGTGTGTAATCCTGCTCCGCCTGGGCTAACCTCGCCTCTGCCTCTGTGAGACCGGCACGTGCAGAATCGACACGAGCACGCTGTTCTTTGTCCTGCATGCGAACCAGCACGTCATCCTTGTTGACGTAGTCGTCTACATCAAAGCCAATTTCCTGAATGCGGCCGCGTGTCTGGGCCGATACCGTCGCGCGATTTATCGCCTCGATTTTTCCATCGTATATCGCATGCACCGCTACATCCTGCGGAACAACTTGATAAACTGATAGTGGTTCAGCGGCTGGTTGCGCCACAACAAAAGGTGAAAATAGTAATAAAATCAACGCACGCCAAGCCATATTAGTCCCTGTACCCGAGTCGTCAGTAATTAAGATGTTTCTAATATAGATTTAATTTATGATTATTTCAAGTCTTTCTATGCCATGAATGACCTGATTAAAGTAGTTATGAGAGTTACTAGTATAGCGAATACATATAAAACGTCGCCAGAAATGCGAACTTGACCTGGTGGTGTTTAGGCGAGATATGCCGTGCTAACCCGACATCATAGATAACGGACCATGCCTGATCTGGCCATAACATATGTCGCTGGAACATGGGCCACTGGATTTAGCCAGAGGTTTGGTACTGCGACAACACACCCATCAGTTCGCTGGACAGGTTTTTCAGCTGCTGCGTATCCGAACGGGTCTGTTGCGTGCCGGCGGCGGCTTGCTCAGTGGCCTGGTTGATCAGCGATATGTTCTGACTGACCTCTTCTGCCACCATCTGTTGCTGCGCCACCGCATCTGCGATTTGTAAATTCATACCGTCTATTGATTGCACACTGCCCGAAATCACTGCCAGCATTTCCGCCGCCGTCTCAACTTCTTCACTGGTGGCATCCGCCTGTTTGCTGACATCAGCAATGACATTTACCGCAAGGGCCGTATTTTGATGCAAGCGTTCGATCATTTCATTAATTTCAGTTGTTGACTCCCGGGTACGGCTGGCCAGGGTCCGCACCTCATCTGCGACCACC
>DRJJ01000051.1 GCA_011052255.1 Gammaproteobacteria bacterium
ACAAGCAGTGGTACCGACCGCTCGATGCGGGCAAGCAAAACATGCGGGAACTACGTCTGGGTCTTGTTGGTGCTGGCCATTGGGGGCAATGCTATATCAAAACGCTGGACAAGCTGCCAGCCGCCCACCTGGCCGCACTCGCCAGCAGTAACCCGCGCAGCCAGGGTCTTATTAACGCTAACTGCCAGCTAGTAGAAGACTGGCGAGCACTTGCTGATATCAAACCGGCACTGGATGGGGTTATTATCGCCACACCCACACCCCAGCACTTTCCCATCGCACAGTTTATGCTGGAAGCAAACCTGCCGGTGCTGGTTGAAAAGCCCATGACCACATCAGTAGACGAGGCTCGAAAGCTTCACACTGCTGCCAGTGTATCCGGGCAACTACTCATGGTTGGGCATACTCACCTGTACAGTGCCGCGTACGAAATGCTCAGGAGCAGAGCCTCAAAACTAGGACGGCTGGTAAGTATTGATGCGCAAGCGGGTGGACCTGGCCCATACAGACCAGACACGTCACCTCTTTGGGACTGGGGAGTACACGACCTGGCTTTGTGCCTCGATCTGACTGAAGCGATACCTTCTGAGGTACTGGCCGAACGGCTAGAGTCTGCAAACACCTCAGCCGGGTACAGTGAAACGATAGCCATCACGCTACGGTTCCCCCAGGGTGAGCAGGCCTCCATCAAGGTAAGCAACATGATGGTTGATAAATGCCGCCGCTTCACAGCCGAGTTCGAGCGGGGACGATTGACCTATAACGACTTCGCTAAAGACAAGTTGTTGCTGGAAACGGCACCAGGAAAGACCCGTCCGGTACAACTGGATGACGGACTTCCACTTACGCGCCAGCTGCTCACCTTCTGTTCATCAATCATCGAAAAGCGGCACAACGATCCCGGCTTGTCACTGGGTGTAGCTGTCATTGAGACACTTGCACGCTGCGAAGAGAAACTGGCACAAACATCTGCAAAAGGATTATCAGGAACATGAGCAAGATTTCGGTCGACTATTTAGTGGTAGGCAGCGGCGTCACCGGGGCGACAATCGCCAGACAGCTAACAGATGAAGGCCACGAGGTAATGGTCCTGGAACGACGACAACATGTCGCGGGCAATGCCCACGATACTGTTCACAGCAGCGGCATTCGCTACCATACATATGGCCCGCATTATTTCCGAACCTCCTCTTCTCGTATTTGGGAATTCGTAAACCGCTTTGCAGACTTCTACAAGTTCGAAGGAGTGCTGCAAACCGACGTTAATGGTCAACTGGAACGCTGGCCTGTGCATAAAGACTATATACGCAAACATGTAGGGGAAAACTGGGAGCCTGAATTCAAAGGTCAACCCGGTAATTTCGAGGAAGCCGCATTAAGCATCATGCCAAGGCTCATCTATGAGCGCTTCATTGAAGGCTACACGCGCAAACAATGGGGAGTGCTACCCACGCAGCTCGAACCATGGCTGGCAAAGCGCTTCGACGTTAGCACCGACGATGACCTGCGACTGAAAAAACATCGCTATCAGGGCATACCACTCGGGGGCTACGAGGCCTGGGCCTGGCGCATGCTAGACGGGATTGACTGTCAGCTCGGAGTGGATTATCTGAAGGAACGTGACCGGTTTCATGCCCGCAAGAAAGTCATCTTTACCGGCCCGGTTGATGAGTATTTTGGCTATGATCTGGGGCCGCTTGCATACCGCGGGCAGCGACGAAGCCTAATTTTCATCCCCAACGTCGACTATGTCTACCAGGTGCCCCAGATAAACTGCCCCGACATAGCAGCAGGCCCACACGTACGCATACTTGAATGGAAACACACTCTGCCCGAAGAAGAACGAAACGTTCAGGGTTCACTGCTAACCGTAGAAACCCCTTTTACACCGGATGACCCAGGGGACTATGAATACCCCTTCCCCAGCACAGAAAATAACGAGCTGTACAAACGTTATGAGGCGCGCGCCAAAGCTCTGGATAACGTGCTCATATGCGGGCGACTGGGTGAGTACCGCTATTTTGATATGGACCAGGCGATTGCCCGGGCCTTTGTTCATGTCGACAGGCTTCTGGGCCGACGCCAGGACTAACTGGCAGACAAAACTAGTGTGCACCAGCCGCTGTTAGCGTAGCTGGCAGTGTCAGTAGCAGTATCTTCATGTCCAGCGTCAGACTGAACCGCTCTACATACTCGAGATCGTGTCGAATCATGAACGAGGCATTGGTGGCATGCTCTCTATCCAGAACCTGCCACAAACCGGTAATGCCCGGACGTACCATGCTTCTGGCTGCTACAAAATTCGGGTACGGTTCTGCCATATGCAACATAAGTGGGCGTGGTCCGACCAGACTCATAGTCCCCCCGAGCACATTAAACAACTGCGGCAGCTCATCCATACTATAACGTCGCAACCAACGACCAACTGGTGTAATCCGTGGGTCATTCTCGCTTTTAAACAGATCGCCATTTTGCTCATGGAGACGTATTTCCTCAACGATTTCTTGCGGCAGGTCAACATACATAGTACGAAACTTGATCATACTGAAACGTTTACCACTGACCCCAATGCGTTCTTGTCGGTATAACACCGGCCCACGTGAACTCACCCACACCGCAAGCGTTAGCAGCAGTAGCAGAGGAGCAAGAAGAATGGCTAGAATGGCACCACCGAGAAGATCCATAATACGCTTTACAGCGAGCTGCCCCCGGCGCTGTGTAATACACGCGGCCAGTCGATCTACCTCGGACTGCCCTACGTCGGCACCGACATCTGTATCGTCATCGCTGACAAAAGCTTCTGCCGTTACGTCTTCGGTAACATCTAATTCGATATGAAGATCACTAACTTCAGAATCTGCGTGAAGAGCACTAGCGCCCGGATCTAGATGAAGAACACTTACATCCCTGTCTCGAATCACACTGCCAGAACCCTGTACTGAATCACTCATCCGGAATCTCTCCCTGAAAGAAAACCAACAATCATCGCAGGGTATGCACGGACACCCTGGAAATACATTAACAAAATATATATATGCAAATATAAGGCCAATTTTGTTATTCCTTATGTATTCAAATGGTTACATTGTTTATCCGGGGCGCCCCCGTATTAAAGTGTAAACTTTTTCGACTCCAGTATTTTACCGGACAACTCAGGCAGTGCAAATTAAAATCGACGAAGCCTGACGAATCCAGACCATCAAGAAACCTGATCATCACAATGCCAACTAGTAAAAACCACTAGATGATTCTGGTAAGCTAGGTGTATTCGGGCTCATGAAATACCGGTACAGCTTTAATGCTTTACAGGAAAAATATTATCGGCTACGCTAAATGCGGCGCGATAATCATGAAGGTAGTTTCATCAGACGCGACAATGAATATGGTGACTTCTCGGCAGAACAGTTAGTTAAAGTTTGTGACTAACCCGGTCAGCCAAAATAACCCTGTTCAGTGTTGCCTTTTAAAATAACAAAAGGGAGTTGGTCTAGAAATGGCAAAGGTTTTGATCCTGGGTGTCAATGGTTTCATCGGGCACCACCTAAGCAAGCGCATTCTGCAAACCACAGACTGGGAAGTCTATGGTATGGACATGTATTCAGACCGTATCCGTGATGAAATGGATAACCCCAGATTCAACTTCTTCGAAGGTTGTATCACTATCAACAAGGAGTGGATTGAATACCATATCAAGAAGTGCGACATTGTCCTTCCTCTGGTTGCCATCGCCACTCCTGCCACCTACGTTCAAGACCCACTGAAGGTATTTGGTCTGGACTTCGAGGCCAACCTGCCAATCATCCGGCAATGTGTCAAGTACAATAAACGCATCATCTTTCCATCGACATCCGAAGTCTATGGGATGTGCCGGGATGAGTCATTCGATTCAGCCTCATCTGAGTTGGTACTAGGGCCAATCAATAAATCCCGCTGGATCTACAGTTGCTCAAAACAACTACTCGATCGCGTTATCTGGGCACATGGCATGCATGATGGTCTG
>DRJJ01000052.1 GCA_011052255.1 Gammaproteobacteria bacterium
GGTAAATTACGCTCATCGCAGTACTACTGCCACCCGATTTTTACCCGGTTTACTGGGTGAAATTGCATTGTACCGCTTTGAGCGTCTGGGTTAATTTCTCTTTCACCCACACGCTAACCTGCTATAGTTTATACAAGGGTTCGGTTCTGCCATACATTATGAAGGTATATCCGAATTACCATGATAACTGCATAAAATCGCTGGAAACCTGCCAGTTGAAGTTTCCGGCTATAAAGGAGTTTGTCCATGAGAAATTCTGTATTAAATTGGGTTACTGTAGCGCTTACCCTGGCTTTTCTGGTGCCATTCAGCGTCCAGGCTGAGCAGGCCAAGGATTTTGGCAAATACCGAATTCATTACAGCGCCATACAAACCAGCTTTCTTAGCCCGAAAGTCAGCCATGACTATGGTATTAGCCGCAGCCGTAACCGTATTATGTTGAATATCGCGGTACAGGAAAAAACAGCCGATGGTAAAAACAAATCCATCGTCGCCAGCGTCAACGTCACCGCAACTAATCTGACTGGCCAGCTCAAGTCTCTTAGCATGCGACCCATACATGACCGGGATGTTATTTATTATATTGGCGAGCTGAGTGTTGCCAATCAGGAAACGCTCGACTTCAAGGTGGATGTAAAACCGGAAAATACTAAAGAAAATCTGGTTTTTAACTTCCGACAGAAATTTTATACACGCTAAACAACATAGCAATACCGTAGGCCATCACCAGCACTCCAGCTACCCGTCGCACTGCCGGGTGCTGGAGATGCCTGAACCAGTGCGTTGCCGACAGGCTGATGGTAAACATCAGTGGCAAGGTACCCAGGCCAAAAGCCAGCATCAGCAGGCCACCCCCGACGATACTACCTGCCGATAATGACCAGATCAGCACCGAATAAACCAGACCACAGGGCAACCATCCCCATAAAACACCCATCAACACCATACGTGCAGGTGTCAAGGCAGGTGTAAGACGACCAGACAGCGGCTGTATCCGTTTCCACAGCAAGCTACCCAGTCGTTCAACATATTCAAGACCGAACCACCAGCCGGCCAGATATAGACCCAGTGCCACCATCATCAGACCACCCAGCAGCATGAGTATGTGCTGCGCATGACGCAGCTCAGAGCTCAGAAACAGATCCCCCAGCCCGCCCGCCAGCATCCCGGCCACACTATAGCTAAACAGACGGCCCCCATGATAAAGCAGCCATGCCTTCAGATTTTGCTTGCCTGACACATAACCACGACGGTTTAGTTGCATACTGAACGCGCCGACAATACCGCCACACATACCCACGCAGTGTACGCCACCAAGCAAACCCACCAGAAATGCCGAAAATATTGTTGCCTCTACCAGCATATCGCCTATATCTGTAAAGCACAGGTGAACATACCCAAAGGTATTCCACTATCAAAAATACATATTACCCTATGAATATCGAATAGATATGATTTTATAGTCGCAAAGTTCGCGCCGATTTGTTATCGTTGCGCTCGTCTACCAACGATAACATATTGCAAAACTCAAGGAGTCATTCTATGGCTGTCAAAAAAAAAGCCGCCAAAAAAACGGTCGTTAAAAAGCCGTCTACTAAATCCGAAATTCTGACCTTTCTTTCCGAAAAAACTGATCTCAGCAAGAAAGATGTTGCCGCAGTATTTGAAGCTATGGGCACCATGATAAAACGCGACCTGAAGAAAGGTGGCCCGGGTGTGTTCACTATCCCGGGTCTGTGCAAAATCAAGGTTGTGCGTAAACCCGCAACACGCGCCCGTAAAGGCACCAATCCTTTCACCGGTGAAGAGATGATGTTCAAGGCAAAACCTGCCCGCAACGTTGCCAAAATACTCGCCCTGAAGGGCCTGAAAGACATGATCTAGTGTCTGTTACCGGGGCAGGTCAACTGCCCCGGTTCTCGGTAACCAACTATGCCCCTGTTCGGCCCTGAACGACTCTTCGCAGTCCTGCTAACCCTGGCAAGCCAGGTAGCTTATGCCAGTAATGATATCAATAGTGAAACAGGCGAACTGGCCGAACGACTACGCGCGGCCGATCACCCGGGAGGCACTGCATCTCAACTGCAAATACTGGCGCAGGACCCGGATTGGCAGGTACGCAAAACCGTTGCAGCCAATCGCCGAACCCCGAGCAAGATTCTGCATCAACTCGCCAGCGACCCGCAACAGGCCGTTCGAATTGCCGTGACGACCAATCTGGCAACAACTGAAAAAACCTATCTGTTACTGGCCACAGACCATGATAATAACGTTCGTAGTGTCGTCGCACGATTTGAATACATACCCGCCTCCGCACTGAAAATACTGGCACAAGACAAGGATGCAGCGATACGACTCGAGGTAGCACGCAATCCTAATGCCGACATCGGTACGCTAAAATTGCTGAGTCAGGACTCGTTTGCGGAAGTACGGAATACAGCGCTAACCATGCTAAACAATCGTTAGGCCTGCTGCTATTTATTTTAAACCTTAATGCACGTCATCCCGACGACGGCATTAAGAAATTGGCAGGCAAAAGCACGACCACATTCCAGCCAGACTGTCAGTATCAGGATATCTCTTCATTTCTATGTCATCCATACCATACGTTACCACAACATATTAAGATATTCATTACATTATTATATTAGAAAAACCTTGTTGTAACTTATCAAAAATATCTTCACAATCCATAAAGGAGATTAATATAGCTGTAAAAGGCAGGATGCCCGGTTACGCAAGCAACAAATACAAATAACGACTCTAATATTAACCATTACCATTTTTGACCAAGAGGGGAATTACCATGGTCTATACCAGAAAAAGCTCTGCGCTTTTTATCATTGGTCTCTTCATGCTTGCTATCTGGTATCTCGCAGATAGCGGTTTGATGGCACCATACATAGAACACCTTGCCGCAGGCAAAAAATATAAATATATGGCGGAACTCCAGACACTACCACTGTGGTTTGGTGTCGTTGCCGTCGCACTTGGGCTCTGGCAATGGCTAGGCTCTCATGCAGAAGGGCAGTGGGATTATTACTCCTCATCCATAGCGGGTGCTATGTTTATCCTGCTTATCGCAATGCTGGTACGCTGGTTTGTTGCACCAGAGATTGCGGCTGTCAGTATATCAATGGGTAAAGTCGGTGATACCGGTAAATATATCCACAAACTACTGGGCTTGAACTACATCGTACTGGGTATTGTTGCCGGCATCATTGTTGTTAACGTGTTCAAGGTTCCGCATTGGGCAGAAAACGGGGTGCGACTATCGCGCCTGGGTCTCAAGACCGGTGTGATTCTACTGGGTACACTGTATAGTGCTGCCGAATTAAAGAACCTGGGTGGCCTCTCTATTATCATGATCGGCTTTTTCGTACTCGGATCGGTAGGCATGACATTATGGATGGGTGCCAGACGTAACATCCCGAACTCCATGGCTGGGGTACTCTCTGCAGGCATGGGTGTTTGTGGAGTGTCCGCAACGGTGGCCTCCGCACCGGTGGTTCAGGCCAAGTCGGTCGAAATTGCCTATACCATCGGCACCATACTGCTCTGGGGTGTAGCTTGTATGTTCGTGTTCCCGATCATAGGCCAGACACTGGACATGAGTTATGTGCAGTTTGGCGCCTGGGCCGGTACCGGTATCCTGAACTCGGCACAGGTGGCTGGTGCGGCACTGGCCTATCAGCCTGATGGTATCGAAACCCTGAAAGTAGCTGAAATCTTCAATATCACCCGCGTACTGATATTGCCGATTATCGTAATATGGCTGGCCACGTGGTAC
>DRJJ01000053.1 GCA_011052255.1 Gammaproteobacteria bacterium
AGTCTATCGCCTGAAGCTTGCCGCTATGGGCAGCGCCATTAACAAGGCCAGCAAACCCGTACAGACGCTACCGAAACAGGTACCGGTACCGGTTCTGCAGGATGATACAGGCAAGAATGAAACTCACAGCAGTTTCGTACGCATTGATGCCGGGCATCTCGATACCATGATGGGGCTGTCCGGCGAATTACTGGTGGGCTCACGCTGGATCAGTCAGCACACTGACGAACTGGTCAGCCTGAAGCGACAACAAAACCTGCTCATCCAGCAACTGGGGCAACTGCGTGATTCTCTGGACGCACAGGCAGTTAATGACACTGCGCAGGACTGTTTCCAGTTACTGGAACAACAGGCTGAATCCTGTCGCACGGCATTGACAAACCGCCTCAACGATGTAGAAGATTTTGATCGCCGCACACACAGTCTTACCGACCGCCTCAATCATGAAGTCATCGCCGGCCGTATGCGCCCATTTGGTGAAGGCACGCAGGGTTTTGCCCGTATGGTGCGCGACATGGCCCATGAGCTTGGCAAACAGGTCAACCTGGTCATAGAAGGTGAAAACACCCAGGTCGACCGCGATATCCTTGAACGTATCGAGGCGCCACTGAACCATATGTTACGTAATGCGGTCGATCATGGCATAGAAACCCCTGCTGAACGACAACAGGCAGACAAGCCGGAAACCGGTACGATCAAGCTACGCGCCTACCATAATGCCGGTATGTTATCGATAGATGTAATTGATGACGGCAGAGGTATTGACCTGACTGCTTTACGAAACAGAATTGTTGAACGTGAAATGATCACGGCCCGGGTCGCGGATGAACTTAACGAATCCGAGCTACTGGATTTTCTTTACCTGCCCGGATTTTCAACGCGTGACGGAGTAACGGAAATATCCGGTCGTGGCGTAGGCCTGGACGTGGTTCATAGCACCATCCAGGAGCTGCGTGGCCAGATACGTTCCGGCAGCACCGTCAATGAAGGCCTGAGCATTCACTTGCAATTGCCCCTCACATTATCAGTCATACGAACCCTTCTGGTGGAACTGGACAAGGAACCCTATGCCTTCCCGATGACGCGTATTGACCATATCATCAAGATCGAACCGGACCAGATAGACACCCTGGCAGGCAAACAGTTTATCAACCTGCGCAACCAGGCTATTGGACTGGTACATGCCGCACAGATATTCGGCCTGAAGCAGCAACTTGCAGACAGCGATGAACTGTCAGTGGTTATTATCAGTGACCGAAATCGCTGTTACGGTGTGGTAGTGGATCGCCTGCTTGGTGAAAGAGAACTGGCGATACGCTCACTGGATGAACGCCTTGGCAAAATCCAGGACATCAGTGCAGCCGCTGTACTGGAAGACGGACAACCCACCCTGATTGTAGACATAGACGACATGCTGCGCTCGATAGAGAAACTGTCTTCCAGCACTGTCTTGCAAAGCATTACACACACCAGCCAGACGACTGCACAGCAATCAGTCAAGCGCGTACTGGTGGTGGATGATTCGCTTACCGTACGCGAAGCGGAACGCAAGATGATCGAGGCACGGGGATACCAGGTAGAACTGGCCGTAGATGGTATGGATGGCTGGAACACATTCCGTGAAGGGGATTTTGACCTGGTTGTCAGTGATATTGACATGCCGCGCATGAATGGTATCGAGTTTATCAGCCTGATCAAGCAGGATGAAGCCTACCGCGACACCCCGGTCATGATTGTCTCATACAAGGACAGGGAAGAAGATCGCATGCTGGGCCTTGAGGCTGGCGCTGATTACTACCTGACCAAGGGCAGCTTTCACGATGAAAGCCTGCTTGATGCGATAAATGACCTGATTGGGCCAGCCTGAATGCGTATAGCCATTGCACATCACGATTCATCTACCCGGCAACTGCTCAGACAGGCCTTATTGCTGCTGCCTGATATCCAGGTCTGCTGGGAAGCTTCTACGCTGCAAGACGCACTGGAGCAGATCTCGCGTATTCGGCCAGACACGCTGTTGCTGGATTTAGATCTTGATGACCACAATGGCAGTATGTCTGCGGCCGTACAACACATCATGAAAAACCATGCCTGCCCGGTTTTGCTGCTCACCTCATCTATACATGAACAGGCCGGACGGGTATTCGATGCACTCGGTGCCGGTGCTACCGATGTCGTCGCGATCACGCCATCGAGCATCAGTTTAAACACCAATGATCTTGAACAACTGACACGCAAACTGAACACCATACGCCTGCTATATACCGGACGCCATACCAACAACCTGACCCCTGACATCTCCAGCGAAAAGTACTACACACCAATAATAGCCATAGGCGCATCCACCGGTGGGCCTGCCGCTCTGGCGACCATACTGTCCGCTTTACCTGCCAGCCTGGAAGCCGCCATTGTTGTAATTCAGCATGTTGATGTCGAGTTTTCACTCGGTCTGGCTAACTGGCTGAATAGTCAGTGCAAGCTGAATGTTCGTACTGCGCGTAATAATGATTCAGTGGATTGCGGTAATGTTTATCTTGCTGCCAGCCAGGATCATCTGATCCTGAGGGCGGACAATAAACTGGCCTACACGCCTGATCCAGAAAACTACTTCTATCGACCTTCTGTCGATGTGTTTTTTAATAGCCTGTCCGAAAACTGGCAGGATCCTGCTATGGCTATACTGCTAACCGGCATGGGCCGCGATGGGGCACTGGGAATGGCCAGCCTGTACAGCAACAATGTCAGTACCATTGCACAAACGGAAGCCAGTTGTACAGTATTCGGTATGCCTAAAGCCGCCATTAACGCTGGCGTCGTTGATCGCGTTCTGGATCTTGATGAAATCACTTTGGCCATAAAACAATTTGTCCAGGCATGCCATCATACACAGCAAACGGTTCCCGTCAGGTTAGCGTAATGAAAGACACACAGACAAATTCAGATACTAAACAAATACTCCGGATCTTGCTGGTTGACGACCAGAAGATTATTGCTGAAGGTATCCGTGGCATGCTTGCTGATGAACAGGATATGGAGCTGCATTATTGCCAGGACCCAGCGAAGGCCATACACAAGGCCATCGAAATAAACGCCACCCTGATTCTGCAGGACCTGATCATGCCAGACATCGATGGTATGACACTGGTGCGTTTCTACCGGGCCAACAATGCGACGAAAGATATACCCGTTATTGTGTTGTCTTCCAAGGAAGACCCGGCCATCAAAAGCGAGGCATTTGAAAACGGTGCGACCGATTACCTGGTCAAACTACCCGACCGCATGGAGCTGATCGCACGTATTCGTGCCCACACACGCCAGTATCTGATGCAATGTGAACGTGATGCCGCGCTGCTGGAACTGCAAGCACTCAAGCAGATGCTGCAACAACGCAATGCAGAACTCAGACTGCTTACTGCACAGGACGGGCTTACCGGCATATCCAATCGCCGCTGCTTTGATAAGGCACTCACCAAGGAATGGGGGCGCGCACAGCGTCACCGACGAAATCTCGGCCTGATTATGATTGATGTAGATCATTTTAAGTTTTTTAATGATACCTATGGCCACCAGCAGGGCGATAAATGCCTGCAAGCCGTAGCGAGCACTATTGATGACACGGTATCGCGCAACGGTGATCTGGTCGCGCGTTATGGAGGCGAGGAGTTTGTTGTTATCCTCCCGGAAACTGACCTCGATGGTGCAATGAAAGTAGCCGAACAAATTCGAGCCGCCATCGAAAACCTGAAAATAGAACACAGCTCTTCACTGACCGGGAAACATGTTACAGTCAGTCTGGGATGTGTCTGCATCCAACCTACTCATGACATGGATGCCGACAGCCTGGTTAAACAGGCTGATGCCGCCTTGTATCAAGCCAAGGAAAAAGGTCGCAACCGTGCAGAGCCCGCCGCCGACATGGCTGCCTGAAATCAGTGGCAATGGTTGCTATCCGGTCACAACCCAATAATAATCCGATTGCGAGGGAAGGAATACTTAAATGACCTATATCGTCACTGAAAACTGCATACGTTGTAAATACACTGATTGTGTTGAAGTATGCCCGGTAGACTGTTTTCATGAAGGTCCAAACTTTCTGGTCATTGACCCTGATGAATGCATTGATTGCAGCCTGTGTGAGCCAGAATGTCCAGCTGAAGCTATTTTTGCCGAAGACGATCTGCCTGAAGAGCAGGCGCATTTCCTGCAACTGAATACCGAGCTGTCCGCTATCTGGCCGGTAATTACTGAAATGAAACCGGCCCCGGATGATGCGGCTGAATGGGATGGAAAATCAGATAAATTGCAGTATCTGGAGCGTTAGCGTTTTATTGAGATAGGTCAGGGCAAAAAAAAGCGGTCGACTCGAAAGTCGACCGCCTGTTCCATGTCTGGATCATCCACACCCAAGAAACATCCTTATTACATCACCACCATTCCCTGGCGCAAACCATACCTGGCTCTCCTTGACTAGAATATTCCTCCTGCGGCGAGCCGGACGCAATAGGTAAATACCTTAGGCAATCATCTGGATTTCGATATTCCCTTTTCACATGTTTGGTTTATATCTTAATAAACAATTGCTTAGACCCTAATAACATCATGAAATAGCGGTGGATGTAGGAATATTCCTACGTTTATTTCAGAAAACACTGATAGGGATGATATGAGAAATGAGGGTGATAGTAGCTTATGTAGCAGCTTATTCGTGATTTTTTGCCTGGTGGGGACAGCTGAGATAATGGTCGCGGCTCTACCTCGAGACTAGACAGTGTAAGAGGCCTTGGCGGGTCGAGGCACCTTGGCCTCTCTTGCCAATATTTACCATGTAAGGGGCCTTGGCACGCTGTTCTCGGCCTGTCACACAGAACCCTGTCGGGTTCATTGTGCGTAGCTCACCCTGCGGGTCGAGGCAACCCTACTCGTACCGGGTCCTTTCTTGCCCATGTATACAGTGTTAGGGGCCTTGGCACGTCGCTCCTGGCCATCCATGGCCCCGCGACATAAGCACATCCCTGTGCAAAACAAAGGCGACTTACGTCGCCCCTGCTGTTTCCTTACCGGACTTACCCTGTCCGCAACAATTCCTTTTGAACAATATTCCTGCTCTTCCCTGATTGCCTTCCTGGCAATATCACTAAATACTTCTGGTCTCGTGCTGGTCTACATTTCCTTACTGGACTATAACCCTGTCCATAGCGATTCCATTTGCAAGTTAATCTCTGATTCTTCCTTGATTGCCTTCCTGGCAAAGCTACTCAAAGCAGCTGGTACGGTTCTAGTAAACGCTGTCTCAGACCGCTTTGCAAGCCGCCAAAACTGAACCGACATGAGCCAGGTGCCATAGTGTCACTTTAATGAAACCTGGTAATAAATAATAATTACAATGACTTGCATTATTGTCATATTTAATAAAAGGTATAATCATGACACGGGGCGCGAGTCTGGCCCACATGAATTTCAGAAAATTCCTACAAATTTAACAGGGATAAATATCGCGTTTACGCAGTCACCATGATCCTTTTTATCGAACCACGGCTAGTCTTCTTTAGTCGTTGAATCGGTAGCAGCGGGCTCCAGCTTACTGTTCTGTTCCAGTCTGCTGGCCAGCTCTGCTGGAGGTACGTAACCCGGTAACCGGTCACCTGTTTCGAGGAAGATGGTCGGTGTACCGCTGACGCCCATTTGCTTACCGAGACTCATGAAGGACTGTACCGGATTTTCGCAATTCAGGCTGGCAACCGGCTTACCTTGACTTGCGTCTGTAAAAGCCTGATTTTTGTCTTTTGAACACCATACGGATACGGCCTTTTTATAGCTGGGAGAACCTACCACATCACGCGGATAAAGTAAGTAGCGAACCGTGATGCCACGATCGTTATAACCCTTGATCTTGCTATGCATCAGCCGACAGTATGGGCAGTCGAGGTCGGTAAACACGGTAATGGTATGCCTGACCTTGCTGGCTGCGAAGATGATCATCTGGTCTTCACCCAGACTATTAATCACCCCCATGCGCAGACCTGATTTTTTAATCTCGGTGAGATTACGACCGCTACGCAAGTCCAGCATGCTGCCATTGAACAGATAACGACCATCCTTACTGGCGTAATAGAGATTAGTACCCACAACCACTTCATACATGCCGGCCATTTCGGAGGGCCTGATCAGGTCAATTTTCCCGCCTGCAAGCAAGGGCTGCAGTGCCTTACGTATCGTTTGCTCTACCGTCTGATCGGCTTCTTCAGCCATAGCAGCGTTGGCGATAGTCAGGCCAACCAGTAATACAGGTACAATCAGCTGCTTTAAATATTTCATTTTTTCTCCACAGGCACAGTATCCAGAATGTATTGATGCCCATTGTCTTTAGCTATGACCGGCCCAGTGGTATCTAGTTCCAGTGCTGTTTCGGGTTTTTAGACGCATGCACGCTGTCGATTGCGGATTGTAGCAGATGTTTGCAGTACAAACTTAAGGGCCTTAACCCTCATCCGCGTGGATGATGCTGGCTATGCAGGGATTTCAAACGCTCGCGTGCAACATGGGTATAAATCTGGGTGGTGGACAGGTCACTGTGCCCCAGCAACAGCTGCACAACACGTAAATCTGCACCATGATTAATCAAATGGGTCGCAAAGGCGTGCCGGAGTGTGTGAGGCGACAAGTCGCTGATCTGACCACTCACACGGGCATAGTGCTTGATTCGATACCAGAAGGCCTGTCGGGTCATGCCCTTGCCACGTCCGGTTACGAACAGTGCCGTAGCACTCTGGCTGCCCAGTAGCGATGGACGCGCCTGTGACATGTACTTCCCCAGCCAGTCGAGCGCAAGCTCGCCCATTGGCACCAGACGCTCTTTCCCACCCTTGCCAATAACGCGCACCACGCCTTGCCGGGTATTGCACTGATCGACTGTCATGCCCACCAGCTCACTGACCCGTAGCCCCGTTGCATACAACATCTCCAGCATGGCCTTGTCACGCAAGCCGACATCGGTGCCCAGCTGTGGCGCTTCCAGCAATCGTTCAACCGCCTGTTCGGACAACATTTTAGGCAAGGGTCTGCCCAGTTTGGGGGATTCAATGTCTGCAGTGGGGTCTGTCTGGATCTGCCCTTCGCGCAAGGCGTACTGATAATAACGTCGCAGACTGGATAGCAGGCGTGCTGTAGAGCGGGGTTTTATACCCTGTTGCACGCGGCTGGCAAGAAAAGCCAATACGTGCGTACGCTGACAGGTCAGTAAATCCGAGCCACTGGACAGCAGCCATGTCGAGAAACGACTCAGGTCACTGGCATAGGCACTCAGTGTATGAACACTCAGCCCGGACTCCATCCACAGTGCATCGGTAAAGGCTTCGATGCGTTGTTGTTGTTTCGGGTCCAGCATAGCTTAAGCCAGATCGGGTATCACTGTCGTAGGTGGCCAGTTATAAAACCTGCCCTGTCAGTGAACCTGCCGGGCGCCGTCCTTTTCACGTTCAAGGTCAGAGGTTTTGCTATCAGCAACGTCCTGTTCCGTGTCAGTTTCTGCTGTAGCAGCTTCTGACCGTTGCTCTCCCGGCTCCGGTGGAGATTCAGGTAAGGGCTCTGGTTCAGGTTCAAGTGCTGACGCTTGACTGCTCTGTGATGCGGCGCTGGCCTCAGCTTTTTCAGCTACCGGAGGTTTGGTCTTGCCGCCTGAAGGATCGGCATAACGATCATTCAGTATCTGGATGAACCGGTCTGCATCGGCGTAGACACGCTTCAGACGCCGGCGCGCCAGTGCGCCCCAGCCTGCGGGTTGTGGTCTGAAGATACTGTTCCAGAAACGTGTGTTCCATACGAAAGCGCGGATCAGTCGTTCCTTCTCAATGGTTGCTTCCTGGCCCTTGCGCATCTGGCTCACTATTTTTTTGGCTGCGCTGCGTCGCGCCACATGAAACAGACCAAACAATAACAACAAAACCGATATCAGCCCGATGTACTGGCTCAGCGTGCTGTCCAGCAATGATGACAACCTGGGTGCATTAAATGACAGACCATTCCAGTAGCCGGCCCAGATGGTCGCCCCCAGCGTAGCACCGAATAACAGGGTATAAATTACACCGGCACGCCACAGGGTAGCCCGCTCCCACTTACGTTTCAGTTCAATGAGTCTGGGTACGGTTTGTTCTTCGATTTCCCGGGCGGTTTTTTCCAGTGCATCGATAATACGGTACGAGCGTTCTACGCTAACCTGTTGCATGCGGTCGTGTATCAGCTCCAGATCCTGGTCACGCTTGCTTTCATACCGTTCGCGCAGGGCTTCATCTTCAATCGGTATCGCCACATCGGGGTTATAGATACTGAAGAATTTTCCCGCTGTCAGCCCTTGCTGTGCAATGGCTCGCTGCCAGGCACCTACCACTGCCTCCGGGTTATCTTCGCGCGCGGTGACATCAATCTGGTTCAGGATATACAGAAACTTGCTGGAGTCACTACGTGAGATAGTATCGCCTACCAGGTGCTTCAGAGTGTCACGCATCGCGCCGGGCTCGGGATGGCGGGCATCGAAAAACACCAGCACCAGATCAGATAAGTCGATTATGTAGTCTGTTATCCGCAACGTGGAATCGCGCTGGGCATCGGCATCAAAACCGGGGGAGTCTATTAGTATGGTGCCGCGTAACTTTTCTGCGGCACAGGTTTTTAACTGCAGGTAGGCATCAATACGGCTACCCTGTCCGGGCGCAACCAGTTCAAGCTCTTCACTCATCTGGTAAAAAGGGAAACGTGGATCAGCATCCAGTGCTATTCCAGGCAGCACACGTTGTTCACCTTCATGGCTGTAACACACGACCGTAAATTTATCATCGACAGCCTGGTTACCGGTATCTTGCAGGTCGGCCTGTAAATAGTGGTTAATAAAACTGGATTTGCCCGCTGAAAATGTTCCCAGTATGGATATCAACGGCCACCATGGGATCATCATGGCATAAGACTGATCACGCCTGAGCAAGCCAAGGCGATAGCCCAGCTTGTCTAAACGCCTGAAACTGCGCACCATGTCTGTGAGTAACGGGTTTTCCCGCTTCAGGTGCGACTGCAGGCGGCTTAGACGTTTACGGGTTTGTCTGTCAGCACCAAAAAACATTAGCAGTCCCCTTGTTTTGTATGACATTTGGCCTGTTTAGCTGGCCTGATTCCTGATTGGACCCGAAAATTGTGCGGTTACGCGATGATGACACGCGTTACCACTACCAGGGCATAAAACTGGACATCATGTTCATGGGACGCGATACGCTGCGATTCATGTACGCCAGATTCGCGCGCATATTGTCCATATTGCCTGACATCTCACTCATTGAACGGTTCATGCCGGTCATCTGGTCGACCATGTGTGTCATCGCGACCACACCGACATGGGCATCACTGGAAATAAGGGCCATTTTGTCGGCCACCAGGATCATCTTGTCGGTCATGTCGGCCATGGAATTTGCCACCGTATTAATTGATACCGTCACTTCTTCCATCCGGTCAGCCAGACGGGAAACATCTACCGTCAAGCTGTAAATCAGGTAAAAACCGTAACCGGCCAGTACCACAAATGCAGCCATGGCCGGATAGACAATCATTTCCCAGCGCCGGGCACTGGCGGCAAATGTGTTTGACAGGGCTTCCAGGCTCTTGCCCATACACTCCTGCATATCGGCTGCATTCTGCGCCGCCTGGGCATCGGCGCTCACCTGATCCTGAAGATCATGACAGGGTTCGGTATCTCGCCCATCAGCTTCTACATGAGAATCGGCTTTGGTGTTACTTTCAGACTTCTTTGACATGGGTGTGCCCTGGCTATTTCATCGATGACTACTACAAACCGACAGCGGTCACGCCGCTATCTCCTGTCCGTTATGCTTCCTGCCAGGCTAAATACTGTTGGTAATCCTAAAAATCACCCTCCGCTCCACCTTTCATGATCTCCAGGATCGTCTTCTTGACCCCTATCGCGGTTTCCTTCAATTCAGGAGGTAATGGCTTGCCTCCGTATATCATCATATCCATATTTAGTGAATATAGCCAAAGTTGACCGGTTAAATCCTCGATCAGAGCTACCCTGCATGGCAGGTATGCTGAAAAAGAGTCGTTAAAATCGAGCATCTTGGCCGCTGTGAGGGCATTGCAGAACATATAGATCTTGACGAAGCGATAATCCTGACCGGACATGGCCGCTACTTCCCGGTACAGCGGCAGTTCGCCTACATTCTTGATGTTATTTGAGCTGGCAATGGATTTCATGGACTGTTCTACATCTTCCGGAGTCAGGCCCTCGTTGACCTTAACCTTCCAGACTGTCGCTTCAGCGGCGTTGCCGGTTTCCAGCAACTTTTTTGCCATGTCCAGGTAAACACCAGCCGCTTCGGGCTCAAATTCGCTTGCCTGTGACACATATGGCATCACCTTAATGGTTACCAGTATCAACCCGATCACGGTAATCAGGCCTATCACTGTTAATATTCCTTTGATTGCATTCATTATTTTACCTCTTCCTTTTAATCTAAATTGATCAGACCTGGCTACGGCTGCCCTGTCATATTATTGCGTTCTTGCTGTAGCTGGTTGCCTAACTCGCTATCCAGGCTGATCACTATTTGCAACATGTAGTCTGCCTGGGCAGATTGACCTGTGCTATAGAGTTGACGAACGACCTGTGCGTATGTGGCGGCGGCCTGAGCCCATTTACCCTGAGCGTAATAAACATTACCCAATTCTCCATGCAGCTCAACCTCGTTTGGGTAAAGCTCAATCAGTTGCTGATAGGCCTGCTCGGAGGCATCATAATCTCCCGCCCAGTAAGCCTGACGTGCGGTCATAATGGCTTCGGCATTTCGCCTGTCGATATCTTCTGGTTGCGGTTGTGCTGATAATGGCGCTGATCCTGCCTTCTGGCGTGGCGATTGAATCGCTGGTGGCGGTGACACCACTGCTGCTTGCTCGTACATGGGCATAGATGATTTTTCAGCCTGACCTGTCATCATGTGGCCGGGTGCTATTTCTGTGTGCGGTGCCTTGCCGGTTTGCATTTGCTCATGCGGAGCTCCCGGCTGGGTAATGCCGGTTTGACCCGGTGTTGGCACGGGCACTTGCGAAGTGACGGCAGGCTCTGTCGGGATAGCAGGCTCAGAGGTAGCGATTGAGTCCGCCGGGGTCACAGGCTCCCTGGCAGCAGAAGCGGCTGGCTTTGCCTGGGTAACAGGCTCAGCGGTATCGATTGGCTGCGCTGGAACGATGGATTCTGGCGTAACGTCGGGCTCTGAAATAGCAACCGGTTCAGGTGCTGTTTTAACCAGCTCGGGCATGGGCTGGTCAGCAATCATTGATTTGCCTGTTATGGATTTTTCAGGCATGGATTCTTCAGGCATGGATTCTTCAGGCATGGATTTTCCAGGCATGCCACCTGTATCGGGCATCTGAGCAGCTGTTTCGCTCGTCGCCATCTGCCCAACATGTGAGAACAGGTTGGGAAACAGTGTTTCGCGATAGTAATAACCACTCGCAATCAGAACCACTACGACGACAACAATACTGTAACTGAATAAATACCGAACTAGCTGCATGTTTCTATACCTGTATATTCAAGACGGACTGTCTTTCCCACTCACTATCTGCTGGCCACATTTTCCGGTAGCAATTGCGGGTACAGATGGTAGGCAAACTCATTAAATTCCTGAGCGGCTTTACAACTGCGCCACAGTTCGAATACTGCCAGCCCTTCACTCATTGAGCGCCGGAAAATGGTGCGCTGAAACAGTCGGTACGGCAAAACCGATATGCCATCAAGCATACCCAGCGCCTCTTCAGTCTCATCCGATTCCCGTACCGCCCGATGGGTATCGGCGCGATTAACAAAAGCCAGTAGCGCCGGAGGCTCAGCGCCCTTTACTGCATCCTCGATAATTTTCAGGAAGCGCTGTGTCGCCCAGACATCGGGCTGGCTCGGTGGTACCGGTATCAGCACACGATCAGCGATCGAAATAGCTTCTTTCATCGCATCCATGCTGGCCGCGCCTACATCAACGATGACTTCTCCAGGGTGGTAACTCAGATAATCACTGAGACCCTCCTTGTCATTATAAACCTGCACCGGTGGGGTACGACCTTCTTCGACGCGCACCTGGGCAACATCCATCAACGTACATTGTGGATCCAGATCATACGCGATGACCGGCAGCCCTTTTGTGGCCAGCCACACACTCAGGTTAAACGCTACGGTACTTTTTCCGGAACCACCCTTCAGATTAGCTATAACTGTGATCATTTATTCCGCGTTACCTGTCTCAGGCGGGCCTGTCATCATCCCACCCCTGATTTTGATATAGATTTTTCAGCGGAGGCTGCATCATGCCACCTCCCCACGGTGCAAACATCTGCCCGGCACTGCCCGTGCCAGGCCAGCTGTTGTCAGTCAGACCGCCACCCATAAGGCCATTAACGTTGCCTCGATAGATAAATGCCATCCACACGCCGCCAGACTGATCCATACCGCCATAAACTTGCCAGCGATTATTGGGCACACTGCCCTGCAATGCCTGCCAGGGTGAGCCGGGAGGTGCTCCCAACTGAGCCCAGGGGGGCGCGGCAAGTGACATGGGAGCCGACATACCCCCGTAACCCGGCGCATATCTGTTTGATGGATACGACGGTGCCCCCCAGTATGATGGCCAGTACCTCTGCCAGGGCACTGCTGGCCGGTATACCGGTGTCGGGGACCAACCAAAGGGACTGGCACCCCAGGGGATAGAAGGTCCAGCACCGCTATACCATGCCATCGCTGAGGCTGGTAGCAACAGACCTGACAGTAATATCGTACTGCTCAGTCGCTTGAACCACACGGTTACTCTATGCGCAAACCGAATCAAATCATCCGCCTGTATAGTGACTAGCGTCCGTTATAGGCATAGCTTACCCGGTGTGTACCGTACGCAGGCCGCTGCGGCTGTGCCATAGCCGACGGGTATGGGCGGTAACGAGCTGACTGATAACCCTGACGCGGTGGTACATTCTGATTCGCATATTGCGCTGGCCATGCATTCATTCTGCGTGGTGCTACTGACCGGGCAGGTGCGGCACGCCAGGCTGTCTGACGCGGCGGTACTGCAGGCCGCCTGTACTGCGGAACAGGTGCTCGCCATACCGGTGCTGGCGCACGTGCGATACGGCGCGGGCCGTTATACATAGGTGGCCGCTGAAAATAACGCGGTGCCTGTGCATAGTTGGCGGGCATCCGTCCCCAGGGACGCATGGGTGCAGGCGCCTGTGAAAAACGGTACTGCGGTCTGAACTGTGCTACACCCGGATAGGCCTGGCGTGGCGGCTGCATTGGTCGAGCCATCCTGGGTGCAGGCCGTGGGGCAAAGCCGGGGGCTGCACGGTTTATACGGGGTGCACGAGCAAGCTGATTGGCAGGATAATATCCACGACCATTCATGGCCGGTAACGGCGCACGTCTGGTGTTGTACGAAAACTGACGCGGCGGTGGAACCGGCATATGACGTTGAGCCATAGGCCGCATCGGCATCGGTCGTGCCATGGGCGGCACAGGGCGCATCGCGGGCCGCATCATTGGCATGCGCGCACCATACGGCACCATCGGGAAATAACCTGTTCTTGCATAGGGCGCCCGGTATGGCATATAAGGCATCGGGACGGCAGGCCTGACCCAGGGCGGAGGCATATAGCCCATGTATGGATTGGCCGATACCGTTGCCGTTGATACCAGACTGACCGGGATGCTGGCCAGAACTCCAAACATTGTAAATATAATTTTTTTCATCAATGCAGCCATCCTTAAGTTTTTACCTTGTAAACGATTTATTGCCTTGTAAACGTAAATTCCTGAACTACTCCAGCTAACCTACATAATGCACCCAGATTGACTAACGGTAAAGTGCCGGTGCAGCTGGTTGCTGTTGCCGGTCCGCTTCCTTGCGCACCGGTGGGTCTGTTTTTTTGTATCCTGCAGGAATCTGGAACAATTCTTCCGGTTGCTTTGCCAGTTTGATCTGCCTGAGCTCTCTGGTAAATCCATTTGGCAACTGCTCACGAACCGTTAGTTTCAATTCCGGATCATACCACTGCAACATGTTCTGGCTGGTACCGTCTGGCATCGTGATAATGCGTTGCCATTTTTCAGTGTTACGCCCGTTCACTTTTTCCAGGCCCAACAGGCGCAGTTCTGCCAGCGCTCCATCGGGTAATAATTCTTTAAGTGAAAAGCCGTATACATTGTCTATCCACAACAGTGTGCGTACTGTTTTATCATGCTGTTTTGTCAGCATCTCCCATTTTACCGCCTTGCGACCATCTATTACTACATCCCCAATCCGGGTGCAGCGTGTTGCTGACAAGCCAGTACAAGGATTACTGGTCGCCTGGTCGGCAGAAAGATCTGGCGCAGAATAGCCTGCAATCTCTATGTATTCGGAACGAGAAGGATAAATAACCAGTCGTTTACCTCTTGACATTACGACAATCTCGACGACTGGCTCACCGTTAGCACGGTATTCAGTGCGTACTGCTCCATCACCCACAAATAAACCGGCTGCGCGCTCAACACCGGAAGGAGCGCGCTCTATCGCTTGCGCACTAAATTGAACACCTTGTGCTGCCTGTGCCAGGGCTGGCAATATAATCAGGCACGCACCAAAAAACAATCTGTAATACATCCAACCATACCCCCTGGCAGGATAAGCGGGCGCTAAAACAACCCGTAAGCAGAGCACCATTGCTCCTGATTATAAAAACACTGCAAACCGGCAAAGCTGTTTGCTAATAACGCTGCCGGTTTGCAGTAGACGTCACCTGCCTGGAACGGGAGGTGGCGCCATCATCTGTGGCTGCATCATCTGCGG
>DRJJ01000054.1 GCA_011052255.1 Gammaproteobacteria bacterium
GTCTGATTGAAAAAAGTAATCAACACCTCTACAGACTGGCCGTCGTATTTGTGTTTTTTTTAATCAGACTGCAGCCGGCCAGATTGATCCACTGCAGATATAGTGAAAGAAAGTCGGTAGCCCCGGCTTGGGATAGTTAAATTATGAGCGAGAGTTTTGCTGAGCTTTTTGAAGAAAGTATGGCCGGTAGTCAATTCAAACCCGGTTCTATTATGCATGGCATTGTGGTTGATATACGTAACGACGCAGTTGTCATCAATGCTGGCCTCAAGTCTGAAGGCAGCATACCGATTAGTCAGTTCTATAGTGAATCCGGTGAACTGGAAGTCCAGATTGGCGATGAAGTAGAAGTCGCACTGGAATCCCTGGAAGACGGCTATGGCGAAACACGCCTGTCGCGCGAAAAAGCCAAACGCGCACGTGCCTGGGAAGAACTGGATAAAGCCAGCGAAGCAGATGAAATCGTCAAAGGAATTATTACCGGTAAGGTCAAGGGTGGCTTTACGGTTGAAGTTAGCGGAATACGCGCCTTCCTGCCGGGCTCACTGGTTGATGTACGTCCGGTACGTGATGCCAGCTACCTCGAAGGTAAAGAGCTGGAATTCAAGGTTATCAAGCTGGATCGTCGTCGCAACAACGTTGTGGTCTCACGTCGTGCAGTGGTTGAAAGCGAATACAGTGCAGAGCGCGATGCATTACTGGAAAATCTGGAAGAGGGTGCAATTGCCAAGGGCGTTATCAAGAACCTGACCGATTACGGCGCATTTGTTGACCTGGGCGGTATCGATGGTCTGCTGCATATTACAGACATGGCCTGGAAACGCGTCAAACACCCGTCTGAAGTTGTGAATGTGGGTGACGAGATTGATGTCAAGATCCTGAAATTTGATCGTGAACGCAATCGTGTATCACTGGGTCTGAAACAGCTGGGCGATGATCCATGGGTTGATATCGCACGTCGCTACCCGATGAACTCGCGCCTGTTCGGCAAGGTCACCAACATTGCTGATTACGGCTGCTTCGTCGAGATCGAAGAGGGTGTAGAAGGCCTGGTTCATGTATCCGAAATGGACTGGACCAACAAGAACGTCAACCCTTCCAAGGTTGTACATCTGGGTCAGGAAACTGAAGTGATGGTACTGGAGATCGACGAAGAGCGTCGTCGTATATCACTGGGTATGAAACAGTGCCAGACTAATCCCTGGGACGAATTTGCGACTACCCACAGCAAGGGCGACAAGCTGATGGGCAAAATCAAGTCTATTACCGACTTCGGTATTTTTGTCGGACTGGATGGTGCAATCGACGGTTTGATTCATTTGTCGGATATTTCCTGGAATATGACCGGCGATGAGGCTATACATAACTTTAAGAAGGGTGATGAGATCGAAGCCGTTATCCTGCAGATAGACGCAGAGCGTGAGCGTATATCTCTGGGCGTCAAGCAGATGGATAAAGACCCCTTCTCAAACTATGTGGCTGAGAACGCCAAAGGCAGCATCGTAACGGGCACCGTGAAAGAAGTAGATGCGAAGGGTGCCATCATCGAGCTGGGCGATAGCATAGAAGGTTACCTGCGCGCATCAGAACTGGCACGTGACCGCGTTGAAGATGCTCGCACAGTGCTTACTGTTGGTGAAGAGCTTGAAGCTAAATTTATCGGCGTCGACCGTAAGAATCGTACTATCAGCCTGTCAATCAAGGCTAAGGATTCTGATGACGACAGTCAGGCGCTTGAAGATTATGGCCGTAACTCTGGCAGTGGCCCCGCAACGCTGGGTGACTTGCTGAAGGAACAGATGGACGAACAGAAAGACGACTAGCGTGGTTTTCAGGTTCGTATGAATCAGGAACGGGATAACAGAGGCCAGGGACGGCCTCGCAAGAAGTGTAGGAATAAATATAATGACAAAATCTGAGCTGATTGAATCTCTTTCACGTAAACAAAATCATCTGGCATATAAAGATGTCGAGTTGGCAGTCAAAAGCCTGCTGGAGCAGATGAGCCAGTCTCTGGCAACCGGGAATCGCATCGAAATCCGTGGTTTTGGCAGTTTTTCATTGCATTACCGGCCACCCCGGGTAGGGCGCAACCCCAAAACAGGTGAATCGGTTACCTTGCCGGGCAAGCACGTTCCGCACTTTAAACCGGGCAAGGAATTACGAGAACGCGTTGATGAAAGCAAAGAGAAGTACGGTCTCTTATTTTATATTCGTGACATTAATCTTTCCAGGCAGCCATCATCATTTCTCTGGATGCCGCTGTACCTGCCACTTTGTAAACACGCGGCAGCTCATAAAATTTCGCTGAAGTGATATGCGGATAATTAACTTCATTATTATTATACTGTTCACGGCGCTGGGGCTTGCCTTCACCGTGTTCAATGCTGCGCCGGTTAGTATCGAATACTATTTCGGTACGGTTAATGTTCCGTTGTCACTGGTTTTGGTTGGAGGATTTGCACTGGGTGCATTTCTTGGTCTGGCTGCAAGTGTCGGCATGATATTAAAGGCCAGACGTGGGCAGTCCCGGTTAAGAAAAAAACTGGAACATACTGAGAAAGAACTCAAAACCCTGCGCTCGCTACCGATCAAGGACGCACCTTAATGAGACCCCGGGACACTGGCCACACAGTTTCGACTGGCTCATGACTGAGTTATTGTGGCTACTGTTACCTGTCGCCGCTGCATCCGGATGGTATGCGGCCCTCAAAAATGTCCAGAAAAACCAGCAACAACAGATTGATGGCTTCAACAGCGCCTATTTCAAGGGACTGAATTACCTGCTTAACGAACAACCGGACAAGGCGATTGAAGTATTTGTCAAAATGGCCGAGGTCGATAGCGATACAGTTGAAACACATCTGGCCCTGGGTAACCTGTTCAGGCGCAGAGGCGAGGTAGATCGTGCAATCCGAATACACCAGAACCTGATAGCGCGTCCAACGCTGAATATCGAACAACGTTCCTATTCATTGCTGGAGCTGGGTGAAGATTATATGAAGGCAGGCCTGCTGGATCGGGCCGAGAATTTGTTTCAGGAACTGGTCACCATCAACAGCTTTGCTGAAACAGCGCTGAATAATCTGCTGGACATCTATCAACAGGAAAAGGACTGGGATCAGTCCATCCAGATTGCGCAACAGTTAACCCGAGAACACAAGGCACAGCTAAGCGGCGTCATTGCCCATCATTACTGCGAGTTGGCCGAAAAGGCGGTAGAAGAAGGGCGTCCCAGCGAGGCGATGAAACTGTCCAGAGAAGCCATGGTGCAAAGTTCAGAATGCGTACGTGCCAGCATACTACAGGGAGCACAGGCATTCCGTAACTCCGAGTTCAAAGAGGCACTTAAATGCTATCAGGGTGTTGCGAGTCAGGATATAGAATATTTCCCGGAAGTGATAACACCGCTGCTGCAATGCTATGATCGCCTGAGTGATCCACAGGCTGCTATCAAGTACCTCAGCGAGATCGTCGATAATTATCACGGCATATCAACCGTCATTGCATTGGCTGAGCTGATCCGCATACATGATGATCAGCACAAGGCAGTCGAGTTTATGGTTGCCCAACTAGGGAAACGACCCTCGGTAAGAGGCTTAAAGTGGATTATCGAGCGCAGCCTGGAACACAGTGAAGGCAAGGCACACGACAACCTGATGATACTCGATGGCCTGATTGAGCAGCTGCTAAAAGACAAGCCAGTCTATAAGTGTAAATCATGCGGTTTTTCAGGAAAAGCCATGCACTGGCAATGCCCCAGTTGCAAACAATGGGATACAGTCAAACCGATTCACGGCCTTGAAGGCGAATAAAATTAATCACTGCAAATGCCCTTTTAACACCTTTTCTCTCATGAGGACATTGCAATAGTCCCCTCTCCCTCAGGGAGAGGGCTAGGGTGAGGGGATACAAAGGTACTTCCAAATGCATAAAACAGAAGGCAACCAGATAGCCAGCCCGATCATCGTCGCACTAGACTACAACAACGCCAAAGATGCCCTGAATTTTGTTGCTCAGATAGATCCAACACTCTGCCAGCTTAAAGTCGGTAAAGAGCTATTTACCGTAGCCGGGCCAGATCTTGTTCGCAAACTGGCCAACCAGGGCTACCGGGTCTTTCTGGATCTTAAATATCATGATATCCCGAACACTGTCGCACAGGCCTGTGTTGCAGCGGCTGACCTGGGCGTGTGGATGATGAATGTTCATTCACTGGGTGGCAGCAGAATGATGGAGGCGGCCTCTGATGCACTGTCACGGCTGGGCAGTAGCAGGCCTTTACTGATAGCCGTCACCATATTAACCAGTATGTCAGATGATGACCTGCACGAAATCGGTATCCAGAGCAGTGCTGCTGACCAGGTGATAACCTTGTCACAACTTGCCAGAAAAGCGGGTTGTGATGGTGTGGTTTGCTCGGCACAGGAAACCAGAAAATTACGCCAGACCAGCGGCGAGGATTTTTTACTGGTAACGCCCGGCATACGCCCGAAAGGTAGCGACACAGGCGACCAGCGCCGTATTATGACGCCTGAACAGGCACTGCAGAATGGAAGTGATTATCTTGTTATAGGGCGCCCTGTCACCCAGGCGGATGATCCGATAGAGGCGCTTCGGCTAATAAACACACAAATCTCCCAGTTGAACCCGTAACCATAGGCTATTACACTCCTGCGCGTTGTTACCATATCTGTAACTAACCTGTTTTTTATAAGGGGAAATATCCAGATATCGGAAATAATACAAGGTCCACACGGGCCACTTTTATTAATGAACGTGTGAAAGGAGTTCACTTATGAACAAACTCAAAACCCTGTTATTTTCAACCATACTGGCTTTTGTGGCACTGACAGCCTATGCCGGTGAAATGATCGACATCAACACCGCAGATGCCAAAGCCATATCAAGCAATCTTAAGGGCATCGGCATGAAAAAGGCAGAAGATATTGTCGCATACCGTAAAAAACACGGTGACTTCAAGTCAGTACAGGATCTGGCCAAAGTGAAAGGTATCGGCACCAAGACTGTCCAGATGAATATGGACAAGATGATGGTCGGTGCTATAGATGGCGCCATGAATAAAGGCATGTCCCATTCCAATGGAAACATGAAAGGGATGATGAAGTAACAGTGTACTGGTAATGTCAGCCCCATTCTGTAATGAATGGGGCTGATTCTATACTTGAGCTAATGATTGACGCAGAAAACTCCTGTTTTAGTCCTGAATGGGTAAATAATTCAAAAAACACCACTTCCCCTGATAAATTCCATTACAATATCTCTAATAAATTCTGGCTATTCCAGATGCGTCCTGTATGTCGAACCATTCAGTTTTCGAAAATCACGATATGCAGCAGTAATGATGGCTCTGAACGCTGGTGTACATGTCATGTTGCAGAGAGATTCGTCGAATGCAGTCTGGGCAGTTGGTTTGGAAATATTCCTGAACTGAATTGAATCGCCAGGAGTTACTTTTACTTCACAATGAAAACAATCAAAACAAAGCAAGACCTTGCCATTAACGGAGCCGCCCCGGCATTCGAGGAGCCGTTGCATGTAGGCTGTCCTAACATTGGTAGTCGCGAGGGCTTTCTAAAATATGCAGGAGAGATATTTGATCGCCGCTGGTTGACCAATAATGGTCCTTTGGTACAGGAGTTCGAGCAGCGAGTGGCTGAATACCACAATGTCACACATTGTGTGGCTATGTGTAGCGGCACCGTAGCGCTGGAGATAGCTATTCGAGCACTGGGGCTGGAAGGTGAGGTAATCATCCCGTCCTACACCTTCATTGCGACAGCACATGCGTTGCACTGGCAAGCAATTACCCCGGTATTTGCCGATATTGACCCTGCTACCCACACCCTCGATCCCGATGCCGTACGTTCCATGATCACCCCGCGTACTACCGGCATTATCGGTGTCCATCTCTGGGGTCGCAGCGCACCCGTCGAGGCATTGCAGGCAATAGCCGACGAGTATGGTCTTAAACTGATGTTCGATGCGGCTCATGCCTTTGGCTGTTCATACAGGGGTACGATGGTTGGCAGTTTTGGAGCTTGTGAGGTGTTGAGCTTTCATGCCACTAAATTCTTTAATACCTTCGAAGGTGGAGCAGTACTGACCAATGATGATAAGCTGGCTGATGCTATGCGGCTAATGCGAAACTTTGGTTTTTCGGGAATGGATAATGTCATCCACCCCGGTACCAACGGCAAGATGATTGAGGTTGCAGCAGCAATGGGATTGGTCAATCTTGACGCTATAACCAGCGTGATTGAAGCGAATAAACATAACTTTCAGGCATACCATGAGGGGTTATCCGGTTTATCAGGGATTAGTCTGCTAACGTTCGATGAGTCTGAGCTTAATAATTACCAGTATGTAGTAATGGTAGTTGATGAAAAATGTCCAGTAACCAGAGACCAGATCTTTCAGTCTCTGCATGCTGAAAATATATTAGCACGAAAATATTTCTGGCCTGGATGCCATAAGATGAAACCTTACGTAGATTTATATCCTCATGCAGATTTGTTACTTCCTAATACGTGCCAGGTAGCCGATAGGGTTATCATTTTGCCGACTGGAACTGCTGTGAATAGTAATATGATTCAAGCCGTTATATCCGTGATACAAACTTACATATCAGGTTAATTATGTTGAGTACTTTGAGTCACTACTTTTACAGATTGATCTTTAGGTAGGAAATGACTAGAAAAAAAATCTTATTTTTAGGAGGGTCTAAATTTCAGATCCCACCACTTGTTTACTCAAAAAGAAAAGGGTATGAAGTAATAACCTGCGACTACCTACCGGAGAATCCTGGGCATAAGTATGCTGATAAATACTATAATGTTAGTACTACAGATCATGAAGCTGTCCTCAAGGTAGCATCAAAAGAGAAGGTTGATGGTATCGTGGCATACGCATCTGATCCTGCTGCTGCAACGCAAGCCTATGTTGCAAATAAACTTGGATTACCTTCAAACCCGTACGAGTCGGTTAAAATTTTATCACGAAAAGACCTTTTTAGGGATTTCCTGAACAAGAACGGATTCTTAACACCAAAATCAATGAGCTTCTATTTGTCTGCGGAAGCACTGGAGTGGGCAAATGAAACTGGATACCCACTCATAGTGAAACCAGTTGATTCATCAGGGAGTAAAGGTGTAAAAAAAATATATGGGAATGATGAGTTATCTGATGCATTTAAATATGCTTTGCAGTACTCAAGAGAGGGAAAAGTCACAGTAGAAGAATATTTTCTACGCGATGGATACCAGATTGCAGGAGATGGGTTTGTAGTAAATGGAAAGCTTGCTTTTCGGTGCTGGGCAAATGAACATTTTGATAAGCAATGCAACCCGTTCGTACCAATTGGGGAAAGTTTTCCGTCAGCAATGACGGATAAAACATTGAACCAGGCTCATTCTGAAACAGAAAGGTTACTGGAGCTTCTTGATATTAGAACCGGTGCGCTTAATTTTGATTTCCACTATAATCGTGATGGCGACTTCTCATTTCTAGAACTAGGTCCAAGAAATGGGGGAAACCTGATTCCAGAAGTTATAAAATATTCAACAGGTGTTGATCTTGTTAAATATACTGTTGAAGCGGCAATTGGCGGAGATTGTGCTGGCCTGGAAATGAAAGAGTCGAATGGATACTATTCTTCATACATGGTACATGCTGTAAATGACGGGATAATGGACTCCATTTGGTATAGTAATGAGATTCGTAAAAACATAATAGAAGAAACGATGTACTGCAATATTGGAGAATCGGTTAAAAAATTTAATGGTTCAAATGAAACGCTAGGTACTATGATTCTCGGATTCGAGTCAGAATTAGAAATGCTGGATAAAATGGATAACATGGAAAAATACTTTAAAGTCATGATTAAATGATGATGTTCCAATGTGATTGGAAGTAGTAAGTATGATGGGTGCTAAGTCTAGGCTGGTGCTTAGTGATATTCCAGGTGTACTGTTGGCGATTTCAATTGCATCTATGGTTAGGTTACAAATGCAAAAAAAGAAGATAGAGTATACATGAAAGTGCAAGCCATTTTATGTAACGTTTTATCTGTTAAGAAAATACAGTATTTTATACTGTTGATGCAATGATGGAGATTGAGTCGGAGGATATTGAGTAATTTTCTATGAAGATAATTTCAGGTGAGTGCATCCATGAACAGTAAGGCAGAAGAAAAAGAACGAGAAGCGGAATTCAAAAGAAACCTCCAATTGGAAGGCTTGCTAAGTTTGCTGAATGGTGCATTGGGTGGTGCTGAGAAAAAACTTCTTGAAACAGCATCTAGTTTTGGCCCGGATTACCCTCTTATCTTTCTTATGGGGCCATTGCGAAGTGGTACTACGCTTTTCATGCAATGGTTGGCCCGCTGCGGTATTGTGGCATATCCAACAAATCTCCTATCCCGGTTTTATGGAGCGCCAGTTACAGGAGCGCATATTCAGTTAATGTTGACGGATCCACGCTATAATTTTCGTAACGAGATTCTAGATTTCAACAGCCAGATTTCTTTTGAGTCAGAGAATGGCAAAACAATAGGAGCGTTGGCACCAAATGAATTCTGGTATTTTTGGCGCCGTTTCCTTCCCTTTAAGGAATTGGATTGGTTGCCTGATGAAGAATTATTTCGAGTAGTTGACCAGGCTAGGCTTGTAAGTGAACTCACAACGCTTACCCGTGTATTTAAAAAACCTTTTGCTCTGAAAAGTATGATTCTCAACTACAACATACCCTTTCTGAATACTATTTTTAGTAAAGCATTGTTCGTCCAGATTAAACGTGATCCTGTAACGAATGTCGCTTCTATCCTGGAGGCACGAAAACGACAACTAGGTAGCGAGAACGAGTGGTATTCATTCAAAATACCTGAATATCTGCAACTGAAAGACCTTGACCCCATTAATCAATCTGTTGGACAGTTACTTAGTATTAACAAGGCACTAAAAAAAGGGATGGAATCTGTTGACGAGTCCAGAAAAATGGTGGTGCAGTACGAAGAGTTTTGTCAAAATCCGAGGCAGGTATTTGATGAACTGGTAACGAAGATAGATCTTTTCAACCTGAATTACAGATACTGTGGGCCGGATTTTTTCAGGATTTCACGAAATCCTGATGAGAAGGACAAATCAGAAATTGGTAAGGCGATAACAAGATATTATGATGAGGGATAAATGGCGGCTTGTGGGTACGTCCATGTGTTAAGGTTGAGTTTAGACATACTATAGTTACTTTTATAAGGATGGTATATGGCTGGTTTAAAAGAAATACTAAATGACAACCTGAAATCTTGCAAATCTAACAAGTATACAGATAATCATGACTTTAGAAGATTCGGGAAGATAAATGTCATAAAAAAATCGGTAAAGAAAGCACTTGTGTACACAGGTGTCTATAAAAATCATGCAAGTAAAATAATTCAGAATAATATTGATCGGTTATCCTGGTTATATGATCGGCTTTATGATGAAGAATCAAAAAAAATATTTATTGGGGTTCTGAGTTTTCGTGTACTGGGTTACGAGCGCGTTAGATTACCACTTAATACCCGTGAATATTGGAAAAAACTAGAAGAGCTGGAAAGCTTGGCGCAAGAAACTGAAGAAATTAAACTTGGTTATTTTGGTTGGCATCTTAATAAAATAAACCTGGAAAGTGAAGGTTATCCAGTGGAATTATTTATACGACCTTATGGTATATATGCTCAATTTATTCTCCAGCAATACAGGTGTCAAATAAACAGCTCATCAATAGAGGTCGAAGAAGGTGATGTTGTGATAGACGCAGGTGGTTGTTACGGTGATACAGCCATTAATTTTGCATTGAATGTGGGCGAATCAGGGCGCGTCTATTGCTGGGAGTTTATGCCTGAAAATATAGATATCTTCAAACGTAACATGAAGTTAAATGAAAAATATTCCAGGCGAATAGAGTTGGTCGAAAACCCATTATGGTCATCGTCGGGTAAAAAACTTTATATTTCCGGTGTCGGACCCTGTGCAAGGTTAAGTCTGGATCCACCAAGAGATAAAAATCAAACAACAGTAGTAAATACCTATACGGTAGACGATTTGTGTAGTGACAAGGGTTTACGTGCTTTGAATTTCATCAAGATGGACATAGAAGGTGCTGAACTGGAAGCACTTATTGGCGCAGAAAATACAATTCGTAAATTTAAACCAAAACTCGCTATTTCTGTTTACCATAACATTCAGGATTTCTGGGAGATTCCTCAATGGATTGACTCATTAGGGCTTGGTTATAGATTCTATTTACGACACTTTACTATTCATGCAGAAGAAACAGTCCTTTTTGCAGAAGTAGAAAAGTAAGTATAATTCCAGTGCGTTATATCGTCATATGCTTTAAACATTATTATTCGGCATGAATAGTTGTAACATAGTTTATTAAATTGGTAGTGATCACAAGAAAATAGGATGAAAAATCCCATCTCACTCAAACATAATGCGATGGCAAATTTCATCGGTCTTGGCTACGTAACAATCATTAGTATTGTTATTTTTCCACTATATCTGCAGTATCTTGGATCAGAGGCTTATGGTCTTGTCGGGTTTTTTATGGTTCTGCAGGCATGGATGCAGTTGCTGGACATGGGGATGTCGCCATTATTAGCTCGACAGGCAGCGCGAACACGTGGGCAAAATATTGATAATTCGAACCTACGTAAACTGGTTAGAAGTTTTGAATTAATTATCTTTTTTCTTTCCATAACGATTGTTTTAGTCATCTCTACTTATAGTGAATGGATTGCAAGTAGCTGGTTAAATGTAATATCGCTTGACTTGAAGAAGGTTGCGACAAGTATTTCATTTATGGGTGTAATTATTGGATTGCGCTTATTTTCGTCATTGTATCGCAGTGGCATTCAGGGAATGGAAAACCAGGTTTGGTTGAATGTTGCAAACATAATACTGGTGACATTCAGGTATTTTGGTACGTTGCTGCTGTTGAAGTATGTAACTCAGGATATTATACATTTTTTTATATTTCAGCTTCTTGTTGGTATTGCAGAGTTGTTCGTATTGTTAACTATGTTTTACCGATCTGTGCCATACAAGAGTAAAGTAGGAATAGGGCTTTTCTGGGATACTCTTAAACCCATGCTTCCTTTTGCGGGTGGCATAGCCTATACCGCGGTGTTATGGGTGTTGCTCACACAGCTTGATAAATTGATTCTTTCGAATATTTTGCCGTTATCTGATTATGGATATTTTTCTCTTATGGCAATTGTAGCAGCAGGTATTATTCAGTTGTCCAGTCCCATTAGTCAGGCTATATTACCTAGAATGACATTTCTTCTATCTCAGGGAAATGAACGTGAGATGCTTGAATTATACAGAAAATCAACGCAACTTATGACGGTAATAATGTTCCCTTTGGCTGGAATGATTGCTCTTTTTTCTAATGAACTATTATATGCATGGACAGGTGATAAGGAGGCTGCTGAATGGGCGGGGCCTATACTGTACTGGTTTGCTCTAGGAAATGGGGTCCTGGCCGTTAGCGCATTTCAGTATTATCTACAGTTTGCACATGGTAAACTCAGGCTGCATATAATTTACACTTCAATTTTAGTAAGCGTCCAAATACCTATTATAATCTATACTGCATTTGAATATGGCGCACTAGGAGTTGCGTTAACATGGTTTGTGTTAAGATTGATTTCATTTATTATTTGGACCCCAGTCGTTCATAATGTATTTGCACCTGGTATTCATTTGCGCTGGCTATTAAAAGATGTTTTTCCTGTCCTTCTCAGCACTGCTTTTTTACTTGTGTTTTTTTCCAGTATGGAAATTGATTTTGAACGAATGAGCAGGAAAGAAATACTCTCAACCTTATTCGGTATAGGCTCGGTGATTTTACTGGTGAATATATTTGTATCCACTACAAGCAGAGAACTCTTGTCTGACTTCGTCAAAAAGGTGTGCGGAACTAAATGATGAGAAGAACCCAAAAACAGATTATGCAGGCATGGGTCTCGCGTGAACCACCCTTAGTAAGTATATGCTGTATTACATATAATCATAAATCGTACCTGGGCGAAGCTATCGATAGCTTCTTGATGCAAGATACTGAATTTCCGTTTGAAATAATTATCCATGATGACGCGTCTGTCGATGGTACTGTCGACATAGTACAAGATTATGCTGAAAAATATCCTGATATAATCAGGATAATTGTTCAGACAGAGAACCAGTATTCTAAGGGAGGATTGATAAACCCAAGATTCGTATTTCCTGTAACAAGAGGAAAGTATATTGCATTGTGTGAGGGAGACGATTACTGGATGGATAAGACTAAACTACAAAAACAGGTAGATTTTCTGGAAGACCATCCTGAATATGTGATTACGTTTTCAGACTGTCAGCCTTTCGATGAAAATGGGAAGCTTGGCATAAACTTTGGTGGAGCAAGAAGAGACCTGACGTCGATAGAATTAAAACAGTCAACCCCAATTTCTACATTAACAGTATGCTTTCGAAATGTTATAAAGGGAATTCCGCAGGATTTAATGTCGGCTCGGTACGGTGATCTTGTTATTTGGTCATTACTGGGGGCATATGGTAAGGGTAAATATATGTCAGATATCATTCCGTCTGCATATAGAGTTCATGATTCTGGTGTTCATTCAAAGTTAAGCATTAAGAAGAAACATGAGATGGCGGCAATTACCAGAGCGGCATTATTTGCGTATTATAAAAGAAATAATAACCAAAATCTTGCGCAATTCTATAAGCTACAAACGCTAAAAAGTATATTTCTCTCAATGACCTGGAGCGATATGTATCGACTTGTATTAAGAGATATACAGCGAATCTACAATAAGATTACACGCAGACTGTAAAAATAGATCATCTTGTTATTAACCCAGTTGAGCGCTGTGAGAAATTGTTAGTTCCGTGAATAGTTATACTAGTAAAAATTTTTCCAGAAAGCTTATCAGATCAGTTATTATAATAGATAATATTATATATCATCATTGATACCATGCCATGAACCCATCGATAGACATTATTATAGTTAACTGGAACGCTGGCCTGCTACTACGTAACTGCCTTAAGTCCATTGTGACAGCCAGTCGGGATGGCTTTTCACTGGGGCGCGTAGTGGTGGTCGATAACGGGTCGAGCGATGATTCACTTGTTGACATTGATAAGCTCTCTTTGCCACTTGATATTATTCGAAATTCTGTTAACCGAGGTTTTGGTGCTGCTTGCAATCAAGGGGCAGCTGCATGTGATGCACCTTATCTCTTGTTTCTGAATCCTGACACCAGACTTTTTGAGAACTCCCTGGTTGTACCTCATGCATACTTGGAAGATCCATCTAATCATGATGCCGGTATTTGTGGAATTCAGTTAATTGATGAAAAAGGACATGTGGCACGTAATTGCGCTCATTTTCCATCATTGATGAGATTTGCAGTTCAGTCGATTGGGCTTAACAAGATCCAAAGGTTCGGAGGAGCTGGTGTCCACATGTTTGAATGGGATCATCTATCTGACAGATCAGTCGATCATGTGATAGGCGCTTTCTTCTTCATGCGTAGGAGTTTGTATAATGAATTAAACGGATTTGATGAAAGATTCTTTGTGTATCTTGAAGATATCGATTTCTCATTGAGGGCAAAACGGGCAGGATGGATGTCGGTCTACATTACAGGCGCACAGGCCTTTCACGCGGAGGGAGGCACTTCTAGGCAGGTTATGGCTAAGCGGCTGTTCTACTCCCTGCGCAGTCGTCTTCAGTATGGATTCAAACATTTTTCCCCTTCGAGGGCATGCGCGTTGCTGTTGATAACATTGTTTGTAGAGCCACTTACCCGATTAGTCTTTTTATTGCTGAGTGGTAATATTAGCGATATCCGAAATACATTGAGCGGGTTTAGCCTGTTATATCGAGATTTGTCAAATATAATTGGGCAGTCACATGGAGATTCCGGGGAATAACTTCATATGATCCTTATTATAGATATAAAATGACTTTACCTGTCATGGTTAGGAGTAAGTGTGAGTAATCTTGTGTCTATACAATCAATACTAAGGTGCCCTGGCTGCAAGTCTTCTTCCTTGATTGTAGTTAAAACTGATGATGAAATAGTGTGCGAGACCTGTGGCGATAAATACCCTGTATCATATGGGCGCCCGGTTTTTCTTCGTCCAGATAATAGCATATTCAATCGTGACGATTATCGTAATCTTGATTCACCTGTACCCACTACTGGCAACAGTAAGTGGCGAGCCCTGATTCCAGAGGCATCACTCAATCTCGCAAGTCAACGATTACTCACACGGCTTCGAAAGGAGCTTGAGAAGATTACAGATGCAACTGTTCTTGTGGTAGGTGGTGGATGTCAAAGGACATGGCTTGGAGATCTGCTTAGGCCTGATGATACTATTAAAATTGTTTATACAGACATTGATGTTGCTGCAGATGTAGATTTGTTTTGTGATGGCCATGATCTACCGTTTGTAGATAATGCGTTTGATGCGGTGGTAACCACTGCTGTCCTTGAACATGTGCTTTACCCTGAGTGTGTTGCGGAAGAAATAATTCGAGTACTCAAGGTTGGCGGTCTACTTTATTCAGAGCTTCCCTTTATGCAACAGGTACATGAAGGAGCTTATGATTTTACACGTTACACTCTGTCTGGACATAGACGACTATTTAATCGTATCGCCGTAATTGACAGTGGCATGGTTGCCGGGCCAGGCACAACACTGGTCTGGTCAATTGAGAATTTTGTGCTTGCCTTCACTGTCCGGCCAGTATTACGCAAGATATCAAAAGTAGTCATTCGAATAGTATTTGGATGGCTTAAATATTTTGATCTGTTCCTCAAGGATAAGCCGGCAGCGATGGACGGGGCATCTTGCACGTATCTATTTGGACGCAAGATGGCAGGCCAAATACCTGATTCTGAAATCATTGCCAGTTATATTGGTGCAAAGCACATGCAGCATCTCTGACTATGCGGGTTCTTATATTAAGCCGCTATGGTCGACTAGGTGCAAGTAGCCGTGTTCGATTGCTTCAATATATCCCTTATCTTGAATCAAAAGGCTGGAAGATTGATGTACGCCCACTGTTTTCTGATGACTACTTACGTTCTCTGTATAGCAGTCAATCTCGTATTGTATCGGTAATAGCAGGATACTGGCGGCGCATTAAGGTTCTGACACATGCGCGGAAATATGATCTGATCTGGCTGGAAAAGGAAATCTTCCCGTTTGCCCCAGCACTAGCGGAGCGACTGCTAAACAAGCTTGGGGTACGATATGTGGTAGATTATGACGATGCGCTCTTTCATCGTTATGATATGCATCGTTCCAGGCTAATTCGGTCCCTTCTGGGACACAAAATAGATACAGTAATGAAACATGCGACTCTGGTTGTAGCAGGCAATGAATATCTTGCTGAGCGAGCGCGCACTGCAAATTCACGGCGTGTTGAGATTGTTCCTACCGTGGTGGATATGACGCGATATAAAGTTGCACAACAAGAGGGCAATCGTCCACTTGTTGTTGGCTGGATCGGTTCACTGTCTACGAGCTATTATCTTTCGATTATTGCAACGGTTATTGAGTCGCTGAAAAGAGATTTTGATGTCCGGTTTGTTGCTGTGGGCGCCGATGTGGTTACATTGAAAGGGATACCAATCGAGGTTTTGCCCTGGTCAGAGGAAACTGAAGTCCAGGCTATTCAGATGTTTGATATCGGTATCATGCCGTTGCGGGATTCTCCATGGGAACGGGGCAAGTGTGGTTATAAACTTGTCCAATACATGGCATGTGGTCTACCGGTAGTTGCATCGCCTGTAGGCGTGAACAATCAGCTGGTCGAGCACGGTGTTAACGGTTTTCTGGCCGATGATGAGCATGACTGGGTGCAGGCGCTACAGCGCTTGCTAGGTGACCAGGATTTACGGCATAAAATGGGTACCCAAGGACGCAAACGTGTGGAGATTATGTATTCACTTCAGGCACAGGCTCCAATAATGGATGAGTTACTGCGTGGGGCATTGAGATAGGCAATATGTGCGGTATAGCTGGTTACTGGAATATAAAGGGTGCAGAGGCATCAATTGCAGCCCGTATGGCGATGCAGATTCAGCATCGTGGCCCGGATGATGCCGGTACATGGCTGAACCAGGAGGGCAATCTGGCCCTTGCACACAGACGTCTTTCAATCATTGATCTCACACCGGCTGGTCATCAGCCCATGCTCTCACCCTGCGGTCGTTACGCATTGATCTATAACGGTGAAATTTACAACCACATGGACTTACGTGCCGAGCTGGAAAAAGAAGACGGGCACTTTGATTGGCGTGGCCACTCAGATACAGAGACTTTATTAGCAGCTCTGCGTCACTGGGGTGTGGAAGCGGCACTGCAGCGTCTTAATGGCATGTTTGCATTCGCGCTGTGGGATAAAGCGGATCGCACCCTGTTTCTTGCCCGGGATCGCATGGGAGAGAAGCCTCTCTACTATGGTCATAATGGTAGCTGTTTTCTGTTTGGTTCAGAGCTAAAGAGCCTTGCTGCTCACCCTCAATGGAAGGGTGA
>DRJJ01000055.1 GCA_011052255.1 Gammaproteobacteria bacterium
CTTTCAGGCGGTTGAAACTGCTTTTTCTGCCCAAAGCCACCACAATCTTGCGCGCGGAGGAAAGTGACGATGCAAAGACCGGCAAAGCCGACGGTTCCTCGCGATCAGACTCCCTTGCAATCCGGAGCTCGTTTAGCCGTCGCCGATCCAAACTGGTTCTTCAGACTCAGGTGATGACCGTCTGCATCCAGGAATACCTTGTCAACCAGTGGCCATTCGAACACCCACTTATCTCCCGCCTTCACCCAGTTGCCACGAAAGGTTCCTCCACTAATGGTTGAATCCGGAAAGACAGTCATGGTGACACCACTACTCCATAGCCAGGTACCCACCACCCCTGTCGCTGCACCGGATTTACGCGCTGCAGAAACAGGAAACCCGAAATTATTGGTGCCTCCCAGTGCACTGCCATCAGCAGACAAGGTCAGTGTATCGACAAAAGAGGGCCAGGTAATAGTGTAACGACCATCGTGAGTATCAACGGCTACCCAGGTTGCACCAAATGGTCCGTTATGGGCCGTGCCGTCGGCATCTATTGTAATGTAGGCACCATTAGACCAGTTCCAGCAACCTGCCAGGCTGTGGTCATCCGCACGTTGGGTACCAACACGTATTAGTACGGCTTTATGGGTCTGCTGCTTATGCTGCACAACTGTTTCTGCATTGGCGGCATTAACCAGAAAACCAGTATATGAGATGCTTGCATAAAACAGACAAGCTGATACGAGTGATAGTCTGCCGTAAAAATACTTGATGTTCATAAAATACAAATCTCCCTATTCGTAATAATTACCGTCAGATGTACTAACGACTATGTCGTTGCCAGGAATGTACCATAGCGGCTGCTGACATTCAGAGCAAATAGTTATGAGTTATTCAGTGCGTCCAACACCCCACCAGGCCACTACCCACGCCAGCAGGCTAATGACTGCTGCGGTATAAAACATGGATTGTGGCCCACTGGCTACCCACAACCAGCCACCCAGCAAACTGCCTGCCGCACCACCGGCACCAAAACTAAGGCTGCTGTATAGTGCCTGCCCTTTGCCCTGATGTCTTCCCTTGAAATAGAGGTGGATCAGATGGATTGCCACCGCATGAATCACCCCGAAACTGGCTGCATGCAACAGCTGGGCAAACAATAGCACTGAAAGCTCATCAACAAATACAGCTATCAATAGCCAGCGCAGACAGGTTAATAACAAGGCGGCCAGAAACAGTCTGCGTGCACCGAAGCGTGGTAACAGTTTGTACATGAGCATAAACACGACGATCTCGGCAATCACACCCAGCGCCCATAACTGGCCTATCAACAGACGACTGTAACCGTGTGTCTCGAGATACAGGCTATAAAAAGAATAGTACGGCCCATGACTGGCTTGCAGAAAAAAGGCCGCCACAATCAGGGCCATGACTTCCCTGCGTCGCAGCAAGGTCCATAATGGTACATGATCAACCTGGTCGTGACGGACATCCTGCTCCGGCACGAACAGACTGGACACCCAGATAATGATAAACAGAACCAGTAGAAACACCGGTAGCAGGCTGATACGGGTGTAGTCGAACACAACACCTAACCCGGACACAGCCACAATAAAACCGATTGAGCCCCACAGGCGGATACTGCTGTAACGTTGGGTATCAGAGCCAAGATGATTAAGTGTGGTGGCCTCGAACTGAGGCAGAGTCGCGTTCCAGAAAAAACTGAATGCCGACATCACCAGTACCAGCCACCAGTAGTCACTGGAAATAAAAACACCGGTAAAACATAGCGCGGCCAGCAGCGATGCGATGCGAATGATGCGCATGCGATAGCCAGTATGGTCGGCAATCCAGCCCCACACATTTGGTGCGATGATCTTGGTTGCCATGATGGTCGCGATCAATTCGCCGATACGAATTTCGCTAAAGCCCAGATCTTTCAGATACAGGCCCCAGTATGGCACCAGTGCACCCAGGGTGGCGAAATAGAAAAAATAGAATGAAGAGAGGCGCCAGTATGGCATCTGACGAAAGATCCGTTAACCAGGGTCTGTTATGCTGGAATCACAGGCACAGTGGATTTCACATCCATGTTCTGGGCACGGTGCCTGAGAACATGATCCATCAGCACAATGGCCAGCATCGCCTCGGCTATCGGTGTGGCCCGTATGCCGACACAGGGGTCATGACGCCCGGTAGTGATTACCTCAACCGGGTTACCATCCAGATCAACCGTTTTGCCGGGCAAACGCAGACTGGATGTCGGTTTCAGCGCAATGGAGACCAGAATATCCTGGCCACTGGAGATACCACCCAGCACACCACCGGCATGATTACTCAAAAAACCATCTGGTGTGATTTCGTCACGGTGTTCGGTGCCTTTTTGTTCCACACAGTCAAAACCGGCACCCATTTCGACGCCCTTGACCGCATTGATACTCATCATCGCGTGGGCAATTTCGGCATCCAGCCGGTCAAATATTGGTTCGCCCAAACCCGGCATCATGCCACTGGCTACCACATTTATACGTGCACCGATGGAATCACCTGATTTACGCAACGCATCCATATAGCTTTCAAGCTCGGCGACAATGGTTGCATCCGGGCTGAAAAACGGGTTGTTATGCACCTCGTTCCAGTCATGCGCTTGCGGGCGTATTGGGCCAAGCTGGGCCAGATAGCCACGAATCTCTATACCGTAGCGCTGCTTCAGGTATTTTTTCGCGATACCACCAGCGGCAACCCGCATGGCCGTTTCACGCGCTGACGATCGACCACCGCCGCGATAATCACGTATACCGTACTTCTGTTGATAGCTGTAATCGGCATGGCCTGGGCGGAAACGGTCCATAATCTTGCTGTAGTCTTTTGAGCGTTGGTCGGTGTTTTCAATTAGCAGGCCTATGGGGGTACCTGTTGTTTTACCTTCGAACACTCCAGACAGGATACGCACCTGGTCGGCCTCACGCCGCTGAGTGGTATGCCTTGAAGTACCCGGTTTACGCAAATCCAGATCACCCTGCAAATCAGTTTCAGACAGCTCCATACCCGGCGGGCAACCGTCGACTATGCAGCCAATCGCCGCGCCGTGGCTCTCGCCGAAGCCGCTTACGGTAAATAATTTTCCAATGCTGTTTCCCGACATGGGATCATTGTACAGGTATTTGCGCTGAGCTTGAAGAACCAGCCGGTCATGAATCCTGATGCCTGGCCCTTTTGGCCGCACGAAAGCAACAGCGAGCAGACAAGGATGCCGCACTACCGTAGGATGTGGTGAAGAATGAACCTCATCGCGTGCAGCATGGGAGTATTGATGCGGTTCTGATTTCATACAACAGATATGTCCCCGTCTACCGCTATACTGTCCGGGTATAACAAGCAATAATTCTATGCAGCCAGATACAACTCAACATATCTCCAATACCAGCCTGATTACCGGCTTCAGCATTATGATTCTATTACTGACAGGCCTGATGGTCAGCTCAATATTCGTGCTGGAAAAAGATATTTTCAGGCAGGATGAAATCTGGATGGAGTTCCTGGAGTATGGCACACGTTTCATTACCACGCGCGATACGATCAGAACCATGCCATTATCGGATGAAGAACATCACCTGTTAGCAAGTCTTGACAAGGTCATCTCCCGAATTGGACCGTTACAGGCCGATATTGCCGAGAAGCTGCAACATGGCCGCCGTGAAAAAGGGATTGAACTGGTGCTTACCCGTGCCAACGAACTTCAACGTCAGGCCTTTGCTGTCCTCACAAAATTTAATGTGTTACAGGAAAAATCTGCAACCAATAGCCTGACAGTGGCCCATGCAGACTACAATCGTTCACTGAGATTTCTGGTGATCATTGGCAGCAGCCTGATCATTATCAGTATTGTCATTTCCATCTATGTCACCCTGCACTCTATTGCTGAAGGCGTTATCAGCACCAATTCCCAGGGCAGAATAGAACAACTCAACCCGAATGCTGTGTTACTGCTTGCTCGTGAAAAAAATCAGGTCCTGCACCAACCGGTTGACGAGATTTTCCTGGTTCGCGATGAGTATGGCCGATATGGCCTGTTACGCAGCCAAGGAAGCCGGGCGCAACCGTGTACATGAATATTACTCGGAAGAAGACAATGCCAGCATGCATGAAGCCGAAATGCAATGGGTACATCGCATTAACGATGCGCTGACGCATAACCGTTTCGTATTGTATTACCAGCCCATCAAACCACTAGACACGGACAAAAAAGAAAGCACAGGCCATTGTGAAATACTACTACGCATGCTCAGTGAGTCGGGCGAGCTTATCCCGCCTCTGGCCTTTATACCAGCTGCTGAACGCTATAACCTGATGGCAAAAATAGACAAATGGGTTATCGAAAACACCATCAGGATGCTACAGGATATTCCAACTAACATCAGTCTGCCAGACCATTGCAGTATTTCAATTAACCTGTCGGCACAGACCCTGAATGACGAGAGCATACACGACTTTATTCTCGATCAACTGTCGCACAGCCCGATACCGGCAGAAAAATTTTGTTTTGAAGTAACCGAAACCTATGCAATAGCCCATCTATCCAAAACACGTAACCTGATCACCCGACTAAAAACCAGCGGCTGCCGTTTTGCGCTGGTTGAGTCGATCAACCAGATTGGTCATATTCTGGGTATGGAAACGGTAGCTGAATATGTTGACAGCGAGGCTAAAATAAAACAGTTGATCAAGATAGGGGTGGATTTCGCACAGGGTTACTACCTGGGCCGGCCGCAACCGTTTGAACAGTTTACTACCCGGCTAAAAGAAACCGGGCCTGTATTTGTATCCGGCGCTTAAGCCCGGCATCATATCATGCGCGAATGCCGCTGTTCTGTAGCCTGCGCCTGATAATGATCAAACACCATCGCGATATTGCGCATTAACATGCGACCTGCTGGTAATACATTTAGCCGATAGCCATCCCACTTTATCAGACCATCGTTGGCCAGATCCCATAACCGGGTAAGCGTATCAGCAAAATAGTCCAGGAATTCAATGCCGTATCTGATCTCGATATCCACCACATCAAATCCACCCTGACACAATATACGCTGGATAAGATCACGACGGATAATATCGTCCTGATTCAGCCGTATGCCTTTCGCGACGGGTAACTCGCCCTTGTCCAGCACCTGATAGTAGTCTTCTATGTCACGCTGGTTCTGACTATAACAGTCATCCAGCCGGGCGATAGAAGACACACCAAAGGCCGCCAGATCACAATCCGCATGGGTGCTGTAGCCCTGGAAATTCCTGTGCAGGGAACCGTTATGCAATGCCACTGCCAGCTCATCATCTGGCCGCGCGAAATGATCCATGCCGATGTAGACATAACCCGCGTTGGTCAATCGTTCCACCGTAAATTGTAAAATGGCGAGCTTTTCTTCTGCTGAGGGCAGATCTTGCTCCTGTATACGCCGCTGTGGTTTAAACAGATGCGGCATATGCGCATAGTTGTATATCGCCAGGCGATCAGGCGCTATTTCAATGACGCGCTCCAGGGTGCTGGCAAAGCGTTTCAGGTTCTGAAAAGGAAGCCCGTAAATCAGGTCGACATTCAGTGATCGAAAACCCGCACTGCGTGCCGCATCGATAACGGCCAGCGTTTCTCTCTCGGATTGTATACGGTGAACCGCCTTTTGTACTTGCTCATCAAAATCCTGCACCCCGACACTGATACGATTAAAACCCAGATCTGCAAGATGTTGAATAGTTGACTCACTGGCTACACGAGGATCAATCTCGATGGAGTAGTCACGTTTATCATCTGTCTGTAACGCAAAGTTACCTGCTATGGCTTCCATTAGCTCGGACATTTGATCATTATTCAGAAAGGTAGGCGTGCCCCCTCCCCAGTGCAACTGTCGTATCGGGCGTGTGTTATCCAGTAACGGTGCAACCCGACTCATTTCCGTTTTCAGGTGTTCGATGTAGGGCGCAACCCGGCTATGATCGCGTGTAACGATTTTGTTGCAGGCGCAGTAATAACACACATGATCACAAAAAGGTAAATGGAAGTACAGCGATAGCGGCCCGGCGTTTACGCGACTGCGTTCAGCAGCATCAGCAAAATCATAGACGTTGAAATCATCACGAAACTGAACGGCAGTTGGATACGAGGTATAACGCGGCCCCATCACATCGTAGCGACGTATCAGGTCGGCATCAAACTCAACGCCCTTATTTGAAGTCTCAGGCAAATAACTCATTTTTTTCCTGTGCGTCTGTTGTTGCGTGGCTGGCCCTGACCGGCACAGGTCTAGCTTGACCATGCTTAAATTGTACCTATTGCCATTAATCCGCACCATGATCTGGATCAACTGCTTGCTACTAATGGCCCATTCTGTTTACGTCGGCAGCCGCAATTACTCATCCACATCCAGCCCTTTGCGATGCGTCGTATTAATAACATTTAGCAAGTGCTTGAATGGCAAGGACCTGTCGTTCTGTTTATTGAGCAGCTCCATATAGGGCAGGTCTTTGTCGGCAAATCGGTAACTGCCTTCTTTCATCGAGTTATACAGCTCACGCATGGAGGCCTCGAGCTGATCTACAAAACCGGCCACACCCCCCATGGACTCCATGTCATATTCAGCTGCCACTCTCAGTTCCTCGGTTTCATAGATCGCCTCTTCAATAAGGCGGATGTATTCTTCAGTTGTACGTGCGCGGATCATGGGTCACCTTCACTCATCAAGCAAATGCTCTATTGTAGACGCCCGCACCGGGAATTTATAGTTCAGCACCCTTCTGTCTGGTTACCAGACTTGTTCGATCGCTTCGTCCAGACGCTGCACTGCAATCACCTTCATGTCACCAATACGGCCTTTTGCCGGGCTGTTACCGCGCGGTACGATGGCGCGTTTGAAGCCGTGTTTGGCGGCTTCATTCAGACGTTCTTCACCATTCGGTACCGGCCTGATCTCGCCGGCCAGACCCACCTCGCCAAACGCGACCATATCTTCGGGTAACGCACGGTCGCGATAGCTGGACAGGATAGCCCGTAAAACCGGCAAATCAGCCGCTGTTTCACTCACGCGTACGCCGCCGACCACGTTTACAAACACGTCATGGTCATACATGGCCACACCGGCGTGGCGATGGAGCACGGCCAGTAACATGGCCAGGCGATTCTGCTCATGCCCCAGCGTTACCCGGCGCGGATTGTTCAGGTGGCTTTCATCAACCAGCGCCTGTACCTCGACCAGCATCGGCCGGCTACCTTCACGGGTAACCATGATGATGCTACCAGGAACCGGTTTTTCATGGCGTGACAGGAATATGGCTGACGGGTTGGTGACTTCACGCAAGCCCTTGTCGGTCATCGCAAACACGCCTAGCTCGTTAACCGCACCAAAGCGATTCTTGATGGCCCGGATTATACGGTAGCGACTACCGGGATCACCTTCAAAATACAGCACGGTGTCTACCATGTGCTCCAGCACTCTAGGTCCGGCCAGAGTACCGTCCTTGGTCACATGACCAATCAGAAACATGGCCGTATTGGTCTGCTTGGCAAAACGTACCAACTGGGCGGCACTTTCACGTACCTGGGCGACCGATCCCGGTGCAGATTGCAAGATCCCGGTGTAAACCGTCTGAATGGAATCCACTGCCATCACCCGCGGCATTTCCTGCTGTGCCACCTTGATCATGCGTTCGACCCCGGTTTCGGTCAGCAATTTGAGCTTGTCGACCGGTAAATTCAGGCGCCGGGCGCGCAAACCGACCTGACGGCGCGATTCTTCACCACTGACGTATAGTGTCGGCAGTCTTTGCGATAAAGCTGCCAGAGTCTGCGTCAGCAGGGTTGATTTACCAATGCCAGGGTCACCGCCAATCAGGGTGACAGAGCCGGGCACCAATCCACCCCCCAGTACCCGGTCCAGTTCCCCAACCCCGGTACTAACGCGGGTTTCCGGCTCTTCTTCTAAATTAATCAGCGGTTCTGCACGTATGGTTGTCACATCCCCTGAATAGCCGCTAAATCGTGGGTGATCACTGACCGCTTGTGCAACCGCCTCCTGCAGGGTATTCCATGCGCCGCAGTCACCACACTGGCCAGCCCATTTTGAGGCCTGCGCCCCGCATGACGTGCAGCTGTATACTGATTTTTGTTTAGCCATAAGGCTGGATTGTACCAGTATATGGGCCTGATACTTCGACCAGCTAGCTCTGATAACAGGTAGATTTCAGAATAAACCCACTCCTGTATATGGAAAATACACTAAACTTCATGTATAAGAGGACGATAATAATAAACAGGGAACCTGGCATTTGTCTCACACGGACAAATACAGGCGATAACTTCCTCCTGATGTAAGCACTTTTTATGGTGTTATTTAACAGGTCATGGATTGTCAGAGAGAGTCATTATGTTTAAGAAAATTTTATTGTTTACACTACTGTCTTTTTTTGTGGCTGGCCAGCACACCGCTGTTGCCGCAAACAAGGAAATTAAATGGGTCGGCTGTGGCATATCCAAGCTGGGATTTATGAAAGATCTGGCCAAGGCCTTCGAAAAGAAAACCGGCGTCAAAATTAAAATTGAAGGCGGAGGTGCCACCAAAGGCCTGCGCCAGGTTGCCAGCGGCAAGAGTGACCTGGGGGGCAGTTGCCGGCTACCCCTGGTATCGCGTGAAAAACGCAGTGCCCGTGTTATAGACAAGGAGTCCACAATCAAGCTGATCCCGGTAGGCTGGGATGCTCTGGTTGTAATCGTGCACAAAGACAATAAGCTGATCGACAGTATTTCACGCCAGCAACTACGCGATCTGCTCACCGGTAAAATCACCAACTGGAAACAACTGGGTGCGAAATCCAGTAAAAAGATTAACCTGTACATTCGTAAAGGGAAAATCTCGGGCGTTGGCCGTACACTCAGACAGCAGTTATTTAACAACACCGATCAGGAGTTTGCCAAAACTGCGATTGTCAAAAAATCGTCCGGCAAGATCGAAAAGGCCCTGCAAAAAGACATGCTGGGCATAGGCGTTAGCGGTATCAGCAGCAGCCGTCATCGTAAAAATTTGCGCATGCTCCAGCTGGACAGTCTGGAACCCACCATGGCCAACCTGAAATCAGCAAAATACACCCTCTACCGCATTCTGTTTCTGGTGGCACCAGCCAATTACAAGGAACGCCCGGAACTCAAGGAGTTCGTAAATTTCGCGTTATCCAATGAAGGTTCGAAAATCATCCGCAAGGCGGGCACGCTGCCTTACTTGCAAGGTATCGGCCTGATGTATAAAGCCAGTGCCGATTATATCGATGAAATTGAGGTTGTGGACAGACAGGGTATTTATACGCTGGGCGGCAATTAGCCAATCCAGCCGCCCCACTGGCTACAATAGATGGGTCGCTCAGCATCGTGCTGACGGCCCATTTTTTTATCAAACTACTTCAAACACCACCCGACCAGTAAGCTGGCATAACAGCTCATAGCCTATCGTGCCTGCGTAGCGAGCCACATCCTCGACGGCCAGCCCTTCACCCCACAGGGTAACACTATCACCCACATGGGCCTCGGGTACGGTACGCAGATCGACGCAAATCATATCCATAGATACCCGTCCTATTAATGGTACACGCTGGCCATTAACCAACACCGGTGTGCCACTGGCCGCATGGCGTGGATAGCCATCACCATAGCCGATAGAAACGATACCGACTGGCATATCTTCAGGGCACTCCCAAGCACCGCCATAGCCAACGGTAGCCCCTTTTAACAGGGTTTTGACTGCAATGAGCTGACTGGTCAGGGTCATGACGGGCTGCAATCCAGACAGGGCTGCTTCACCATTGGGAAACGGGCTAACACCATATAACATGATGCCGGGACGCATCCAGTCGGTATGGCTGGCAGGCCAGGCCAGTATCCCGGCTGAGTTGGCTATACTGCACTCTGCCTCGGTTGCCATGGGCAGGTCAAGAAAACGGTTGATCTGACGCTGAGTGGCCTGGTCATCAACATTGTCGGCATTGGCCAGATGAGTCATTAATCGCGGTGGCGTAACAACAGATGCACAGGCCAGTAAACGCTGCCAGCAGTCTTGCGCCTCACGCAGCGCTACGCCCAACCGGTGCATACCGGTATCCACCTTAAGCCAGACCTTGATCGGCACTGTATTGGCAGCCTGTTCCAGCAGGTCAATCTGGCCACTGCGGTGGACCACCAGCTCCAGCCCCAATTCCTGTGCCTGGGTCAGTTCAGCTGTATTCAGAACTCCTTGCAGGAGTAGCAAGGGTTTTTGAATACCTGCATCACGTAACTGTTGCGCTTCGGCGAGGCAGGCCACTGCAAAACCATCGGCCTGTTCCAGTGCCCGGGCAACGCTGATCAGACCGTGTCCGTAAGCATCCGCCTTAATCACTGCCATAATTGAGCGTTCAGGCGCAGCATTACGAACCTGTTGCAAATTGTTACGCAGTGCCTGTGTATTAATCTTTGCTCTGGCGGTCATGTCTGTTTATTTGTTCGGGAAGTTTGATTTGATATAAATTACTGTCATTGCAAAAGAGGGATTAATTATTGAGCTTTGCCCTCTATTCGAAGCTCGCCCCATCCTCATTGTTATAATATTCCGGTGTAAAATTTTCAAAACGAGTATAACGCCCCTGAAAAGTCAGACGCACTGTACCTATCGGACCATTTCGTTGTTTACCGATAATGATTTCAGCAATGCCCTTGTCCGGGCTTTCGTCATTATAAACTTCGTCGCGATAGATGAATACGATGACATCAGCATCCTGCTCGATCGCGCCTGACTCACGCAAATCTGACATGATCGGGCGTTTGTTCGGGCGTTGCTCCAGACTACGGTTGAGCTGTGATAACGCCACCACCGGTACATTCAGTTCCTTGGCCAGCGCCTTGAGCCCTCGAGAGATCTCGGAAATCTCGGTTGCCCGGTTTTCACCCGAACCCGAAGACGACTGCATCAATTGCAGGTAATCGATTACGATCAGGCCGAGGCCATGCTCGCGCGCCATGCGCCTGGCCCGTGCACGCAATTCAGTTGGAGACAGGGCCGGTGTGTCATCGATAAACAGGGGGGCATCGGCCAGTATCCCCATTGCCGATGTCAGGCGCGCCCAGTCATCATCATCCAGTTTACCGGTACGCACCTTGCTCTGATCAATCCGTCCCAGAGACGACATCATACGCATGGCCAGTTGCTCACCTGACATCTCCATGCTGAACACCGCTACCGGCTTGCGGGTTTTGATCGCGGTCTGTTCTGCCATGTTCATGGCCAGGGTGGTTTTACCCATTGAAGGTCGTCCGGCAACGATGAGCAGGTCGGAAGGCTGCAATCCGGATGTCAACTCATCAAAGTCAGTCCAGCCGGTTGGAATACCGGTAATTGGGCTATCGCTCTGGTATAACTCGTCAATACGATCGACCACACCGGCCAGCAGGTTCTTGATGCTGACCATACCGGTCTTGCCACGATTGCCCTGTTCGGCAATTTTGAATACTTTTGATTCAGCACGATCCAGCAACGCTTTGCTGTCACGTCCTTCAGGCTGGTAGCCACTGTTGGCGATATCGTTACCAACCGATATCAACTGCCGCATAATCGAGCGTTCACGGACAATTTCGGCATAGGCGGCGATATTGGCAGCACTGGGGGTGTCTTTGACCAGGGTACCCAGGTAGGCGAGGCCTCCTGCCTGCTCCAGAGTCTGGTTCTTTTCCAGCCAGCCAGACAGGGTGACCACATCAAACGGACGTCTTTCATCTGCCAGATCGGCCAGTGCGCGAAAAATAAGCCGGTGATCGGCACGATAGAAATCGTCTTCGGCTACTTTGTCGGCAATTTTATCCCAGGCCTCATTATCCAGCATCAGCCCACCCAGCACAGACTGTTCTGCAGACAATGAATGTGGCGGGATATTCAGCGCACTGGTCTGGCTGTCTTCAAGCTCGGGTGGATAAGGTGCAATTTCCTGCATAGGTATGGTCAACTTTGTTATTTTTACTGCCTCTGGTACTGGCTATTATAATGCATCGCGTGGCCATGTGACTCAAGCATTTTTACGGGTCAGTTGCATTCCTGCCCCATAAGCATAATAAAAATATTGAGCAAGCCTCTGATTGAGTGAGGTTCTAGCCATGTCTAAGACATTTAAGACATGAAATTACGTAACATGGTAATCGAAGCAATCCCTTCTCCTTCAGGGAGAAGGACAGGATGAGGGGATAAATAAAACAATGAGTTATCTATTATGATCCCCTCACCCCAACCCTCTCCCTATGGGAGAGGGAGTTTATAGGACAGGAATGGGTAAGTTGCAGCTGTTTTCTCATACCTTTAAAGAGATGTATCAAGCAAGCTATTGAATAGGTGATGTATCCGGCCCGAAATAAAACCAGAGTAAAGCGCGAATAAAAAAGGGCTGCGCTATGTAATTAACGCAACCCTTTTTTGTGCGCCCTGCAGGGCGCGTACAGCGCGTATTTTACTCAGCAACCACTGTGACGGTAATGCTGGTATTCACATCGGTATGCAGGTGAAAGCCGATTTCGAACTCGCCTATGTGACGCAGCGGGCCCTCTGGCATACGAACTTCACGCTTTTCAACTGCAACACCAGCGGCGTTCACTGCCTCAGCAATATCAATGTTACCGATAGAACCGAATAACTTGCCTTCATCACCCGCTTTGGCAGTGATGGTGATACTCAGGGCGGTTAGCGCTTCAATACGTGCCTCTGCCGCTGCGAGGGATTCTGCCGCTGTCTTTTCCAGCTCGGCTCGGCGCTGTTCAAACTCGGCAATATTGGTTTCAGTGGCTGCCTTTGCCTTACCGCCTGGTATCAGGTAGTTACGGCCATATCCAGGTTTGACATTAACCTTGTCGCCCAGGTTACCCAGATTCTCTACTTTTTCTAACAGTATAATTTCCATCTCGCACACCCTTCTACAGTTTATGCATCTTCAACCCCGAAAACGATAATCAGTTTGTAGCGTTATCGATCAGAGACACATTTTTCTATCATAATTGCGCTATTGCGCACGATTTTTCACCCTGGCACGTATATTTACCCAGGTATCGATCAGTCCCAACACACTCAGTAGCGGGACCATAACCTGACTGGCAAACACCAGTAGTATATACAGACCCAGTAACCAGCTATTACTCAAACCTGCTTTGGCCGCGCTGCCATGTATCACTGCCAGACCGGGCAGAACATAGGCCATTCCAATGACTATCGACGCATTCAATGCGGACGGCGCGTCTGTCATAACCGCTACACTCAGCAACACGATGCTTATCAGCGCCGTTACGTAGTCAAAACGCAAACCGTTAAAGTCGGTTGCCAGCGGCGCGGCCTTGTCAACCAGCGCCAGCCATGAGCGCCCCAGCAAGATGCAAACAAACAACCCGGCCAGTACAGTGGCCACTACCGCACCCGTCATATGGTGCGCCGCCATAGCAATTAATTGCTTAATATCGGCTGCCGGCAGATCCGGGTAGACCTCCTGCATCATTTCCTTGAATGGCTGCAGCAGCGGTATCCAGATCGCGGCAGGATCGTCCACACTGGCATATACCAGAAATACAGCCGCAATCGCCAGATAGACTCCACTTTCCAGAGCCAGTACCAAAGAGCCCGTACGCTTGTATACCTGCACCAGTAGCCACACCGGTAACCACAGGCTTATGACAAATAGTATCGCTGGTGTAGCGGTTCCTGCTGCAAGCAGTGCAAAAGCGGCTGTCGCCAGCGTAGAGCCAATCAGTACCAACATACTCTGGCGAGCCTGCCAGACAAAAGCGGCCAGTGTCATGGCCGCACCGCTGGCGACACTGAATATCCATGTCAGCGGTGGCCCCAACAGGCCCAGCAACGCAAATGCAGATATAACCAGTATGGCCTTATATGCATCCCGGGTAATATACAGAGCCAGCGCCTTCATACAACCAGTGCCTTCATACGATTATTCGGTTATCCCGGGGAATAACCGACCTGTTCAGTAGACTAGTGCTGATCCGTATAAGGCAACAGCGACAGGAAGCGCGCACGCTTGATGGCTGTTGTCAGCTGACGCTGATAACGCGCCTTGGTACCGGTAATACGACTCGGTACAATCTTGCCGGTTTCGGTAATATAGTTTTTCAGCGTCGCCAGATCTTTGTAATCGATCGAAACTACACCGTCTGCTGTAAAGCGGCAGAACTTTTTACGTCGGAAAAAACGTGACATATTGATGTCCTTCTAAATGAGTTGTTTCAGGATTCAGCAGGTGCTTCGTCTGCAGCATCATCTGCCGGGGTTTCAGGTGCTGCCTCAGCCTCGACTTCCGGTGCTGCCTTTTCAGCGGCCTGACGAGCAGGTGCTTCGTCACGGTTGTCTGACCCTGAACGCTCGTCGCGTGGCTTGGCCATTGGTGATACGTCGGTAATAGCCTGATCTGTTTTGATAATCAGATTACGCAGTACCGCATCATTGAAACGGAATGCATGTTCCAGCTCTGCCAGTGCTTCGCCATTACACTCGACATTCATCAGCACGTAGTGCGCTTTGTGTAATTTCTGGATAGTGTATGCCAGTTGACGACGACCCCAGTCTTCCAGGCGATGGATCGAGCCGCCACGGCTTTCGATAGTGTTGCGGTACCGTTCGATCATTGCAGGTACCTGTTCGCTCTGGTCAGGATGGACCAGAAACACGATTTCATAGTGTCTCATTTGTGCTTCCTTTTGGGTTCATGCCTCCCGCCGCCAATACATGGGTATTAACACGGTGAAGCAAGGAATGGTTGCCAGATAACAGCTCATTAATGAGCAAGGGCAACCAGTAAAGCGGGTATTCTACTGATCAGACAGGGATTTGCAACATTTCGAGCTATCCAGGCCGTTCATATAAGTCCCCTCTCCCCCAGGGAGAGGGTTAGGGTGAGGGGATAAATAGACATAACTACTTGTTTTATATCCCCTCATCCCAGCCTTCTCGACTCTGGTTCCGTACTTCGTACTACCTCCTCCATCCCTGGAGTCGTCCCGGAGGGAGAAGGGGCTAAAAGTCTTGTGCCGCATTTTCTATATACGCTGTCGCAGCGCCTCAAACAGGCAAACCCCGGCTGCCACCGAGACATTCAGGCTCTCGACCTGCC